>JBAQJG010000158.1:0-6041 GCA_049300145.1 Chthoniobacterales bacterium
CTGAAGTGGAAACCACACCGCCCGGCTTATTCTTGGTTTGAGAACAAGCAAAACGGCAGATGAACCCGCCGGTTTTTGGGCATCGTAGCGCGGCATCCGGGACTTGCTTTGATTAATCGGCGTCCCAATGTTCGGCTATCTTGCCTTCCTGCACGCGGAACATATCGAACCCAAGCGCTCGGTGGTGCTGACCGTCCTGGCTGGTCCATGTTTGGCGCACGTAGGTGATGACTATGTCGTCCTCGCCGATCACATCCAACAACTCGCGTTTGTAGTCGGATGGGAGTTTTTGGGCGAAGCGCGCCCGAAACGTATCCATGAAGCCCTTTAGGCCGGTCGCTACTTGAGGATTGTGCTGAATGTAGTCCGCCCGTAGAAACCGCGGCGCCGCATCGACATCGCGGCCGATCAGGACCGTCGTATAAAAATCCCGGACCAGAGCCTTATTGCGCGCCGTCAACTCCTCATTAGCCCAAGCTGGTTGCGGAAGAATGACCAGCGTAACTGCGAGAGTTAGTAGGCTGACCAAGCGTTCTGCAGCATTGATGGGCATACATCACTACACTTATTCCTTTCGTTTATTCTTTCAACAGGGTTTTCTTTGATCACCTCAGAGGTCGTGCGCTGAATAGGCGTCCTCACAGGTTGCAGTTCCGGCGCGAACAACCGAAGCGTGTGAAACGACGTTTCGAACTGCAAAAACAAGTCCTACTAAAGGCTTGCTATCGTTGCTCCGGTTTGGTTCCTTGGCTGCCGAACTTTACAAAACGGAGAATCTTATGAACGCGGAAACAACTGTTGGAGCTGCAAGGAAAGCCAGCGGCTGGTCGATGGTTTGGGGCATCCTCATGTTTATCTGCGGAATTCTGGCCATTAGCCTGCCTCTGGCCTCCTCGATTGGAATTGTCATTCTGCTTGCCTGGTTAATTCTGTTCGCGGGAATTTCGCATCTATTCTTTGCCTTCCATTCTCACAGCGTCGGCGGATTCCTTTGGCAAGTGCTCCTCGCCGTCGTCTACGGGATCGCTGGAATTTACATGCTGATGAACCCGCTTTTGGGCGTACTCTCGCTAACACTGGTCCTGGCGGTGTTTCTTCTCTTCGAGGGAATCTTGGAGATCGCTCTTTACTTTGGTATCCGCCGGGTCCGGCATGCCGGGTGGGTCCTGTTCGACGGTATCGTCACGCTCATTCTTGGGATTTTCATCTGGGCGCAATGGCCATCGAGTTCCGTCTGGGTGATCGGAACCTTGGTGGGAATCAGCTTGATATTTAGCGGTATCTCAAGGTTTATGCTTTCACTGGCTGTTCGCAACATGAGTCCAGCCTCAGTGTAATCCACGTCGAATGATCAGCCCGCGGGGCGTCTCAAGGCTTCGGGGAGCCGGGTCTGATAGACCCTGAGATTGACGAAAGCGGCTTTCAATAGTGGCGTGGCGACTCCGTGCGCGGAGCCGCGCTCGATGAAGTCGCCCAGGATGTGATCGACCTCGACAGGCGCGCCTTTGCGCAAATCGCGATACATCGAGGAGGTCAACGGAGATCCCGGCGCCGTCATCGCCGCAGCGTGTCGTGAAAGGATGGCTTCGGACGGCTTGTCGCCGCAGATAGTAGCGATGGCGGCGGATTCGTCCACTGCCTTAAGCGATAACTCGGCCCCACCCGGCGCAGCCACGATCTCGCCGATCGTACCGCGCATCAGACAAGTGATGGCCCCAAGGCTGGCAAGCTGGACCCATTTCTCCCACATCGCTTGCATGATGTCCGTTGAGAGACGGGCGTGAAATCCCGCTCCCTGTAACGTTGTGTCGAGCGATTGAAGCCGGGGCGTCGTCTCACCGTTTCTCTCGCCATAGAGAAGTTGCTGCATGTCGGCGAGCTGAACGATGCGGCCCTTATCGTCGATCTCGGTCGCGACCAGACAAACGCCACCGATGACCGGGTTTTCTCCGAACCGCTTCCTCAGGAGGTCGACGTGGCGCATACCATTAAGCACCGGAAGGATCATCGTCTCTGGACCAACGGCCGCGGCGAAATCGTTCATCGCCGCCTCCAGCGCATAGGCTTTCACGCTGACGAACACGAGATCGTAAGGTGTGTCGATCTCCCCAGCGGTGACCAGTTCCGGAGTGAGGACCGCATCGCCATGCGGGCTGATAATGCGAAGGCCATCCTGACGGAGCTGTTTTGCCCGAGCTGGACGGACGAGGAAGGTCACGTCGCGTCCGGCCTGGGCAAGCCGCCCGCCAAAGTACCCGCCGACCGCACCGGCGCCGACGATAAGGATTCGCATAGCCATGCCTCTCTTTGTTGGAAGCCATCGAGGGCCTCTAATCCTTCTTCAAAACGTAGCCTCGATAGCCTCCGCCTCCATTACATCGACCTTGGGGATCAGAAAAGGGTGTCACAGCGAAGAATAGTTCTTGTGATCTATCAGGTATCAACTCTTAGCTATGAATTTTCGCTGAATCCGGCGACCGCTCGTTCAAAAGGACGAGGAAAGGTCTCCTTCTTTGGAGGTAGAAATAAATCCGTCCTCTGTCCAATACCAAAAAACTGATGGAAAGCCTAGCCTTCCACTTCATGAAAGCTCGCGATCACGCATCATTTCCTGGGCCGGTTTCGACATATCTTTTTGGTTCGCGCTGTTTAGTCCTCTCGTCGGTTTGACGGCGGGATTGATCTTCGCGTGGTTTTTTAGTTCGCTCGCTCAGTAACAAGACTATGCCTGACAAAACACGTGTCCTCGTTCTCGGAGGCGGCTTTGGTGGATTGTACGCCGCATTGCATCTCGATAAGACCATCGCTCGTGATCAGGAGATCGAAGTCACGCTCGTAAGCCGCGAAAACTTTCTCCTGTTCACACCGATGTTACCGGAGGTGGCGGCAGGTGACCTCGAGTTGACCGACATCGTCAGTCCTCTCCGTCAGATGCTGAAACACACGAATGTTCTCATTGCCGAGGTGGAATCGATCGATCCAGCCCAACGGCGCGTCACCCTCGCTTACGGGTGGAATCGCGATCAGAAGAAGATCCTCTCCTACGATCATCTGCTTATCGCGCTTGGCTCCGAGACCAGCTTCTTCAATCTCCCGGGAGTAGAGGAGTCCGCGGCCACCATGAAGTCGCTGGGCGACGCCGTCGTCCTGCGTAATCAGGCGCTCGCGATGTTGGAATTGGCGAGCCTGGTCGAAGACCCCGTCATTCGCCGGAACATGCTCACTTTTGTCGTGGCCGGCGGCGGCTTTGCCGGCGTGGAGACCGTCGGGGCGCTAAACGATTTCGTGCGCGAAGCGGCGCGCTATTATCCAAATGTCACGGAAGAAGATGTGCGTATCGTCCTCGCTCATCCGAGCGCCGTGATCCTTCCGGAGCTTGGAGAAGACCTCGGCCGCTACGCACAACGCAAACTCGCGGATCGGGGAGTCGAGATTCGGACGGAAACAAGGGTGAGCGGCTACTCGGAGCGCGGGGTGGAGTTCAAAGGGGGTGAGCCGATCGCGGCGCGGATTCTCATCTGGACGGCGGGGGTGACGCCTCATGCGGTGTTGCAGACTCTGCCCTTTAAAAAGGAGAAAAACCGTATCGTCGTCGATGAAACCCTAGAGGTGCCCGGATTCCCAGGAGTTTGGGCGGTGGGCGACTGCGCTTCGGTTCCGGATACAAAAACCGGCAAAGTCCAACCCCCAACCGCCCAGCACGCGCTACGTCAAGGCCGGCACTGCGCGAAGAACATCGTCGCCACAATTCGCGGGAAACCGAAAAAGCCATTTTCGTTTACAACTCTCGGGCAGCTCGCAATTATTGGACGCCGCACCGGAGTCGCCAACATCCTCGGCCTTCAGTTCTCCGGCCTTTTGGCTTGGGGTTTGTGGCGAGCGATTTACCTCATGAAATTGCCGCGCTTCGAAAAGAAGCTGCGGGTGGCGCTGAGCTGGACCCTGGACCTGTTTTTCCCAAAGGACCTCGCGCAGCATGTGACTCTGCACGAAGTCGAGCGTGTTCAACACCGCCTGGAAGCCGCACGTCGGCGCCCGCTGCTTCCAACACCACGTCAGGTTTAGACCTCTTCCGCGGAGCAACACCTTCTCCGCGTATCGAATCATCCAAATCAATGAAACGATCGATTCCAAGAGCCGTGCGCCGAGGCAATCCTTAGCGTCGTCAGCGCCATCATGAACGTGCTGGTAATTGATATTGGCGGGACCCACGTAAAAGTCCTGGTCACGGGTCAAAACGCGCATCGGGAGTTTGATTCCGGGCCAGATCTAACACCAAAGCGGATGATTAATGGCGTGCGGAAACTGGTCGCGGATTGGAAGTACGAAACTATCTCCATCGGTTTTCCCGGACCAGTCCTCCGGAACAGGCCTGTTTCGGAGCCATGGAATCTTGGAAAAGGGTGGGCCGGGTTCAATTTCGAATCAGCCTTCAAATGTCCCGTCAGGGTCGTGAATGATGCAGCGATACAGGCGCTCGGGAGTTACAAGGGCGGCAAGATGCTGTTCCTCGGACTCGGAACTGGGCTTGGGTCCGCTATGATTGTGGATGACATCGTCGAGCCAATGGAGTTGGGCCACCTGCCATACGAGAAGGCGACTTTTGAGGACTACGTCGGGATCCGTGGATTGAAGAAGTATGGCAAGAAAAAATGGCGGAACCTTGTTGCCGATGTCGTGAAGCGCCTGGTTGCCGCCCTCGAACCCGACGATGTGGTGCTCGGAGGAGGTAATGTAAAGAAGCTAAAAAAGCTGCCTTCCGGTTGCCGCGCCGGTGACAACGACAACGCGTTTCTCGGCGGCTTTCGCCTATGGCAGAAATCAAAAGCCAGAGCCTGAAGGGCGCACTCTTCTTTCAGCCGGATCTTTGATACATAATTCGGCCGGTGGGACGGGAAAAATCGACGACGCCCTTGTCCTCGGCTGCCAGATCGGTGTCAACTTCTTAACCAACGACTCGATAGGACCCAACATGTACGAACCGGCGTCAAGAACTCCGCGAGATTCCGCGAGCCGCAATCGCTTTTATATTCTCGGAATATCAGTGGTGGCAGCCCTAGGTGGCTTCCTTTTTGGTTTCGATAGTGGGGTCATCAATGGGACCGTGGACGCCCTCATCAGGGCTTTTCATTCCTCAAATTTCGGGTCCGGGTTCAACGTCGCGTCGATTCTGGTGGGATGCGCGGTCGGGGCCTTCCTTGCCGGGACGCTCGCGGACAAATTCGGTCGCCGCTCTGTCCTGATCGTTACCGCCCTCCTTTTCATCTTCGGTTCGTGGGGCTCGGGAATCGCGCATGGGTCGCTGGAGTTTATCTTGTATCGCGTAATGGGCGGCCTCGCGGTGGGCGCGGCCAGTATTGTGTGTCCAGCCTACATCAGCGAAATCGCGCCCTCGGCGGTTCGCGGGCGCCTCGCCTCATTGCAGCAACTGGCCATCGTCCTCGGATTGTTCTTTGCGTTTCTCAGCAATTATCTCTTCGCCGGCGCAGCCGGAACGGCGGGCAGTCTCTTTTGGTTTGGCTTCCAAGCCTGGCAATGGATGTTCTGGGCCGAGATCATTCCTTCGACCGTTTTCTTCCTCGGTCTGATTTTCATTCCCGAATCCCCCCGCTATCTGGTAGCCGCAAACCGGGCGGAAACCGCGCGCACGGTGCTCGCGCGGTTGGGCCATCCCGATCCAGACAAGAAGGTTCACGAGATTCAGGAAACATTGAGAACCGGCCACAAACCGCACATGACCGACCTTTACGATCCGGTCCTCAAGAAAATTCGTCCGATTCTTTGGGTGGGCATCGGCCTGGCGGCGTTCCAGCAACTTGTCGGCATCAACGTCGTTTTTTATTACGGAGAGGTCCTGTGGCGAGCGGCCGGATTTTCAGAGGGCAACGCGCTTTTGCAAAACGTGATCAGCGGCGCGGTCAATATCGGCTCGACCTTCGTGGCGATCGCATTGGTGGACCATTTGGGCCGCAAGCCGCTTTTGATTTTCGGTTCGATTGGAATGGCGTTGACCCGCGGCGCCCTCGCCTGGATCTTTGCCT
>JBAQJG010000159.1:0-5899 GCA_049300145.1 Chthoniobacterales bacterium
ATCTGGTTGTTGACCATTTCGACGTACTTCGCGAGATCGACGACGTGATTCGCCTGATTGTGCGCGATAGCGGTCGGATCGATGACGACGACCTGCGCATTCGCCAGAGAGGCAGCGACTAACAGTGTGGTGATTGAGACGATGAATTTCATAGGTGTGAGCGTGTTATTCCTGAATCCGAATGGTGGCGGTGCCGGGCGCGAGGATGACGCCGTTTTGCTCGCGTTCTGGCAACGGCACTTCGAGTAAGCGAACACTGGCCGCATCGCTGGATTGCGGTCCGACGCGTTGTTTATCGATGAGTGATTGAAACCGCTGTTTTGCAGAATCGCTTCGTCCTTTTTCATAACCCTCCGTATAGGACTTCTTGGCGTGGGCGTTGCTCGCGCCTTGGAGCGTTTCACTGACAAGCACGCCAGCTCCAGCCCCCGCAGCCGTGACTAGCGGATTGCCTTTGCTAATTGCGTGACCGATGAGGGCGCCGCCGACAGCGCCGGTAGTGTCGCCGATTACGCGCGTCGGACTAACGTCCGCGCAACTCGTGAGCATTGCGGCAGCGAAAAGTGAAAGAAGAATTTTCGCGTTTTTCATTACGCGACCAGTGATATTCGATTAATTAACCGGGGCTGCTCCAGCGCGAGAGCGACCTTTGAGAGCAACTAGACGAGGCTCCGAAGATTCGACCTGCGGTGCTGATTATGCTACTAAGTAACGCAATGGTGAGCAGGATCACGGTATCTGTTGCAGTCGGGCTTGCGCTTTTTGCAGCGGCAGTTCGATTGCCGGCGCGGGCGACATGTATCGTTACGAATACGTCGAGCGAGAAGGCGTGTCAGCCAGGATGCTGTGCAAACAAGGCGTGTTGCGCCACTTCGCACGAGCGCACGGGACCACCAGTTCAACCGCTCGCGAAATCGCCGTCTGATCAACAGAACGTGGTAACAGCTCCGGCAGCGATTGCCTTTGCGTTTCTGGTTCAAGTCGCGACGCAGTCACGCATTCTCTCAAGCGCGGAGTGCAAAGCGCATTCGCCGCCGCCTCTCGCGCTGAGCTGTATCTGTCTCATCTGATCCAAAGAGCCTGAGGCCGGAGGTGTGCCCATTTGTCGGCACGCCTGCACTTCAATTCAGCTCTTGGATCAATGAAAATTTACAGATTACTTTTATATTTAGCTTTAACTTCAATCATTCGCGCTGAGGATCTCGGCAGCGCCGAGGTCGAAGCTTCGCGCTCACGCGTCTCATTGCGTGAAGTCACGAGCATTGTCCTGGCGAATAATCCAGCAATTCAGCAAGCGCTGAGAAAATGGAATGCCGCGAAAGAGCGCGTGACACAGGAAGGCGCTTGGGATGATCTGCGGGTCAGTGGGTCTTCGCGGACTGCTCGTTTTGTCGATGTTGCGCCGAATGCCTTCACCGATCAGATAGCTTCGGTCGAGCAAGCAATCCCGATCACGGGAAAAAATCTTCTGCGTGCACGCGCAGCTGCCGCCGATGCCGTCGCAATCTTTGAGCAGGCGCGACGCGAACAGTTAGACGTGTTGGCGAAAGCGCGGTCTTCCTATTTCCGCTTGGCAAACGCCTATGCCCAACTCGAACTGAATCGAAAGAATCTCGTTGCGCTACGCCAAATCGCGGAAGTCAGCCGCTCTCGTTATGAAGTGGGAAAGGCAAACGCGGCGGAACCGCTCGCCGGCGAAGTCGAAGCGAGCAAGCTACTCGAGTCCGAGCAGGACATCCTCCGCAACATCTCTGCGGAGCAATCGCAACTCAATGTATTGATGAACCGCGACGCCTTCGCGCCACTTGGCCAGCCGGAACAGGCGGAAATCAGATCGCTCAACGCGTCCATGGAGAGCGCGCGTGCTTTGATGATGGCAAGCCGTCCAGAGATCAAAATCGCCCAATCGAGGATCGACATGGAAAAGTCGCGACTGGCACTCGCGCGTCGAAATTGGATTCCCGACCCAGCAATCAAAGTCGAAGCGCAGCGCTATAACGATTCCGCACAAGCAGCCAGCGAAGTGGATGCAGGAATTTCATTCACTGTGCCATGGGTGAATCCAGGCAAATATTCGGCGGCGGTTCGTGAAGCGAGGGAAAATCTCGCTGCCGCTGAACACGGTTTCGATCAGACAAATGCGGAATCTCTCGGCTTGCTTCGAGATGCACTGCAAAAGGTTCATACCGCAAAACATCACGTCGAACTTTTCCGAGAAAAACTTGTGCCGCAGGCGCGTCAGGCATTCGAGGCCAATCAGTTCGCCTACGAAGCCGGCACGGCAAGCTTCCTTGAATGGATCACTGCGCAACGAAACCTGCGCGATCTCGAAGCGATGGGGCAACAACATATCGCCGATTACTACGCGGCCCTGGCCGAACTCGAAGCCGTAGTCGGCACCGATCTCAATCTTTTTCCTTCAACCAAAGCAAAAGAAAGAAAATGAAATCGATAACACTGAAATTGTCGGTTCTCGCGGTACTGATCGTAAGTCCCGCGTGCTCAAAATCGAACCAACCAACGAAGCCGCCAGACGTCGATTATTACACCTGCACAATGCATCCGTCGGTGCACGCGGAAGCGCCCGGCAAATGTCCGATTTGCGGGATGGATCTCGTGGCAGTGATGAAGAAAACCGCTTCATCGTCAGCATCCGAGCCGTCGAGCGGCGGCGGTATGCAAAGCATGGCTGAAATGCCGGGAATGCAAAGCGACAAGCCCGCGAGTGGCGGGCCGTCGCACGAATTTGTCGTTCCGATTGAGCGGCAGCAACAGATCGGCGTCACCTATGCAACGGTGACGCGGGCGCCGCTGCATCACACGATTCGCGCCGTCGGAATGGTCGAGACCGATCTGAAACGCCACTGGGCTTTCGTCGCCCGAGTGGATGGCTACGTGAAAGAATTGTTCGTCCCGTCCGCCGGGCAACTCGTCGAGAAAGACGCGCCGCTGATGTCGATCTACAGCCCGGACCTATTCACGACTGAGCGCGAGCTGGTCATGCTTCTGCGTATGCGCGACGAAGCAAAGGCGAGAGACGCGCGCACGACACCTGAGCGATTGATCGCTGCCGCAGAGTCGCGCCTGCGTCAATGGAACATCACCGACGAACAGATTGCCGAGATCGAACGGAAGCGCCTGCCGGACGAAACGTTGACGCTTCGTTCACCTTTCCGCGGCGTCGTCCAGGAGGTGCCTGCTCATCAGGGTGTGAATGTGAAAGTCGGCGACCACTTGATCGACATCGCCGATCTCTCGGTCATCTGGGTCTCGGCCGAATTCTACGAAAGCGAGGTGTCGATGTTGAAGACCGGTCAGGTGGTAACGGTGACAAGCAGTTCATATCCCAACGAACATTTCGAAGGACAATTGGCCGTCATCAGCCCGTTTCTCGACCAAACAAAACGCACTGCGAAAGTGCGCATCGATATTCCGAATCCAGATTTCAAATTGCAGCCGGGGATGTATGCCAACGTCGAACTCGGCATGGACATGGGCGAAGGCCTTGTCGTCCCTGCCAGCGCGGTCATGCCCACGGGCTTGCGCGAGATTGCCTTTGTCGATAAAGGCGGCGGCAAACTCGAACCCCGCATTGTCGAACTAGGCGAGCAAATCGGCGACCACTACGAAGTGAAGAGAGGTCTCGCGGAAGGAGAGCGTGTCGTCGCGAGCGCAAACTTTCTCATCGACGCCGAATCGAAAGTGCAAGGCGCGTTGAACGACTTCGAACCGGCGACATCGAATCGTTAGAAAGCAGAAATGATCGAACGCATCATCGCAGCAAGCGTAAGGAATCGCTTCCTAGTGTTTGTCTTCACGCTTTTTGCGATCGGTGCCGGCATTTACGCGCTCAAACAAACACCGCTCGATGCCATTCCGGATCTGAGCGACGCGCAAGTTATCGTTTACACAGATTGGGAAGGACGTTCGCCTGATCTTGTCGAAGATCAGGTCACGTATCCGATTTCGACAGCGTTCATCGCCGCACCCAAGGTGAAATTCGTCCGGGGCGAGTCGATGTTCGGCAAATCGTTCGTCTACGTAATCTTTCAGGACGGCACTGACATTTACTGGGCGCGCTCGCGCGTGATCGAATATCTCAACTCAATTCGCGCTTCGCTTCCTGAAGGCGTGAATCCGACAATCGGCCCGGACGCGACTGGTGTTGGCTGGGTTTACGAATATGCGCTGGTTGATGATTCGGGAAAGCTGGACCTCGCCCAGCTCCGTTCTATTCAGGATTGGAACCTGCGTTATGCGATCGAGTCGGTGAAAGGCGTCGCCGAAGTCGCGCCGGTCGGAGGCTTCGTAAAGGAATACCAGATCGATCTCGATCCCAATGCGCTGCTCGCGCACGGCATTCCGCTGAGCGAGATCGTCACACGCGTGAAGTCGAGCAACGGTGACGTTGGAGGAAAAACCTTTGAGGTCGCGACCACGGAATATTTCGTGCGCGGTCGCGGCTATTTCAAAGGCATCGCCGACATCGAGAACGTCGTCCTTAAAGTCGAGAACGGCACGCCGGTTTACGTGAAGAACGTTGGCAAAGTCCACCTCGGCGGTGCGCTAAGACGTGGCGTGGCCGAACTGGACGGAAAAGGCGAGGTCGTTGGTGGAATCGTGGTGATGCGTTACGGCGAAAATGCGCTCAACGTTATCGACGGCGTCAAACGCAAGCTCGCCAACATTAAATCGTCGTTGCCGGCCGGTGTGCGAATCGTGCCGACTTATGACCGCAGCGAATTGATTCATCGTGCGATCGGGACGCTGCGCGAAAAGCTAATCGAGGAATGCGTCATCGTCGCGCTCGTTTGCCTCATCTTCCTCTGGCACCTCCGCTCGGCGCTTGTCGCGATCATCACGCTGCCAATTGCGATCCTCGCGTCATTCATCCCGATGTTTTACTCACATCTGACGAGCAACATCATGTCGCTTGGCGGAATCGCGATCGCGATCGGAGCGATGATCGACGCGGCCATCATCATGGTCGAGAACGCGCACAAATCTCTGGAGCATTTTCGGCAGGAGCACGGGCGCGAGCCGAATAATTCGGAGCGAATCGAAGTGATTGTCTCGGCCGCAAAAACGGTCGGACGTCCGTTGTTCTTTTCGTTGCTGGTTATCACGGTGAGCTTTTTACCGGTATTTTCGCTAACGGCGCAGGAAGGACGGCTGTTCAAACCGCTCGCGTTCACAAAAACCTTCTCGATGTTTTTTGCGGCAATGCTCGCTATCACCCTCGCGCCGGTGCTGATGACGTTGTTGATCCGCGGCAAGATTGCACCGGAAGAGAGAAATCCGCTTAACCGTTTTCTGATTTCGCTTTACGAGCCCGCTCTAAATTTCGTCCTGCGTTTCCGCTGGTTTGTCTTGCTCGGTGCGCTGGTGCTTCTTTTGCTGACAATTTTTCCGTTCGCGAGACTTGGCAAAGAGTTCATGCCCCCGCTGAATGAAGGAACGCTGCTCTACATGCCAACGGCAGTGCCAGGCATGTCGATTACCGAGGCGACCAAAATACTTCAGATACAAGATCGACAACTGAAGAAATCTCCCGAAGTCACGACCGTTTTCGGCAAAGCCGGACAAGCAGACATCTCCACCGATCCAGCGCCACTTTCGATGTTTGAAACGATTGTGTCGCTCAAGCCATTCGATCAATGGCCGCGCGGTATGACGTGGGAAAAGTTTCTCGCCGAACTGAACATGGAACTGCGCACTCCCGGCATGGCGAACATTTTCTGGATGCCGATCCAAACGCGAACGGAAATGTTGACGACCGGCTTTCGCAGCGCCTTGGGGATAAAAGTCTTCGGCCCGGATTTGCAGGGCATCGAAAATCTTGCCGTCCAAATCGAGAAAGCGATTGTCGATCTTCCCGACACGCGCAGTGCCTTTGCCG
>JBAQJG010000160.1:0-5783 GCA_049300145.1 Chthoniobacterales bacterium
CCTTCGTTTTGGTCCGAGTGTTTCAGGAGAGAGCCAAGTCGGTGAAAGGCGCGCAACCGCCGGCGCGTCCCGTACTCGTGGCCAAAGTCGTGACCAAAGATGTACCACTTTATCTCGATGAAATCGGCACGTGCGCGGCGTACGAAACCGTACAGGTGCAAGCGCAAGTGAGTGGGCAAATTACCGCCCGCCATTTTCAGGATGGGGCAGACGTAAAACAGGGCGATTTGCTCTTCACGATTGACCCGCGGCCATACGAAGCGGCGCTCGAACAGACACAAGGGCAGCTCGGACAAGCGAAATCGAAACTGGTTCTTGATCAAATTACGCTCAAACGCCAGCAAGAGTTGCGCACGAGGAATGTGATTTCACCGCAGGATCTCGATACTGCTCAGGCGACTGTAAAAGGCGATGAGGCCATGGTAAAAACTGCGGAAGGCGCCGTAGCGGCAGCGCAGGTCAATCTCGATTATTGCAGTATTCGTTCGCCTATCAATGGCCGGGCAGGATTGCGGCTGGTCGATGTTGGGAATATTGTGACCGGCGGCAACGGGGGTGGGGGCGGCGCGGTGCTACTGACAATTCAAGGGCTCGATCCGATCTACACAGACTTTACTGTCTCCGAAACAGACTTGCCGGTGGTGCGCCGTTATCTGGGCGGCTCAAATGTGAAAGTAGAAACACGTTCAGCGGACGGCGCTATGCCTCCGCGTACGGGCGACCTTTATTTCATTGACACTGCCGTCCAACCTGGCGCAGGCACCGTGAAAGCGCGCGCCGTCACGCCGAACCCAGACCATGCTCTTTGGCCATCGGAATTCGTCCGTGTGCGCTTTATTCTCGATAAGCTGAAAGATGCTAGCCTAGTACCATCCCAAGCGGTGCAAATTAGCCAGAGTGGCCCATTTGTTTTTGTGGTGAAGCCGGACAACACGGCCGATCTGCGGAAGGTTAAACCAGGCCAGCGTCAGGATGGTGATACACAAGTTATTGAAGATGGCCTCAAAGCCGGCGAGACGGTTGTTGTCACTGGCCAACTGGCGCTGGCTCCGGGAATAAAAGTGGATCCAAAACCTTACAATCCTTCAGGGCCACCCGATGGCGGTCAGGTTGCGGCCAAGGCCCCAATGTAGAATTGCGTTCCGATATGGCTGGAGAACAGCGACACGACGGAGCAGGGGATGATGGACACGATTCCCTGCATCCTACAAAGAATCGAGCCAAACCGGTAACGGCAGCCTCCCCGCCAGGAGCCAAGTTGGTTCAAGTTAAGGGCTCAGGGCTTTCCGGGCCATTCATTCGTCGGCCGGTAATGACAGTCCTATTAACGTTATCGGTCATTGTCGCTGGTGTCGCCACCTACAACAAGCTCGCGGTCAACGATCTGCCCGCAGTTGATTATCCGGTCATCCAGGTCACCTGCTCGTATCCGGGCGCGAATCCGACCACGATGGCGAACAACATCGCAACGCCGCTCGAGAAACAATTCCTGCAAATTCCAGGACTCGACATCATTACGAGCGCAAGCACGCAGGGAAATACCTCTTTCACGCTCCAGTTCGTTCTTAGCAAGAGTATCGTTGACGCTGCCACAGACGTGCAGGCGGCGATCCAGCGCGCCACTGGGAAGTTGCCGGTCGACCTGCCTAGTCCGCCAACGTTCACGAAAACAAATCCGAACGATCAGGCGGTTTATCTGCTCGGGTTGCTCTCCGACACACTCACCGATGGCGATTTGTACAAATACGCTTCCACCGCTGTGGCGCAGCGCATTGCGATCCTTCCCGGTGTGTCGCAAGTAAACATTTACGGCGTTCAAAGCGCGATTCGCATCAAAGCCGATCCAGCGGGGCTCGCTTCGCGTGGATTGACCATGGATGACCTCGCCAGCGCGATCAAGGCGGGAACGGTTTACGCTGGCGCCGGGCAATTCGACGGGGCGCATCGCACGTTCGTTCTGCAGCCGAATGGTCAGATCGACGATGCCGAGGGATATCGCAACTTAATCGTCGCGCGTAACAAAGATGGCTCGCCGGTTTACCTCCGCGATGTGGCCGAGGTTCGCCAAAGTGTGCAGGATGAACGGCTCTCTCGCACGTTTTGGGTACGTGGTTTCAATCCGCCAGGGTCTGTGGTTGTGCTGGCTGTTTCGCGGCAGGCTGGCGCAAATGCGGTGGAAGTTGCCAATTCAGTGAAGGCTCTCTTTCCCGAGATCCGAGCGAGTCTGCCGGGATCGATCACACTCGTGCCGGTATTCGACCGGTCCCAGAGCATCGTTGATTCCGTGCACGATGTGCAATGGACCTTAATGATCGCTTTCCTGCTGGTTGTCATGGTGATCTATGTTTTTCTCGGTCGCGCTACTGATACGCTCATTCCCGCGGTGGCGCTTCCATTGTCTTTGCTGCTCACGGTCGCCATTATGTATATGCTCGACTATTCCCTCAACAATTTGACCTTGATGGCATTGACTCTTGCCATCGGCTTCCTGGTCGATGACGCCATCGTGTTTCTGGAAAATGTTGTGCGTCGCGCGGAGCACGGCGAACCCATTGTGAAGGCCGCTTTTAACAGCGCGGGCGAAATTTCGGTTACGATCATGTCGATGACGCTGTCGCTGGCCGCCGTTTTCATTCCTCTGGTATTTTTGCCTGGTTTACTGGGTCGAATCTTCCGCGAATTTTCGGTCACGATTATCGTTGCCATCCTCGCTTCGGGACTCGTTTCCTTGACCCTAACTCCGCTGATGTGCGCGCGCATTCTGGGCGAACGCCAAGCCGGACATAAGCGCGCGCGCATGGAAAAGTGGACGGCCGATTTCATCAAGCGCGTGATCGCGGCTTACGGTAGAGGTCTTGACGCATTTCTCGATCGCGCGTGGCTAACCATTCCGATCCTTCTCGGGTGCATTCTCGGTCTTTGGTTTTTTTTCACGCATTTGCCGTTTACATTACTCCCCCCAGGCGACAGCGGTTTTGTGAGAGGCGTCTTCATCGCGCAGGAAGGCTCTTCACCTGCGGAGATGCATGCATATCAGCAACAGGTCAATCAGAAGCTCAAGGATGATCCAAACATTGCGCAGTTTTTCACGCTCGCCGGTTTCGCGGCTCGCACCTCATCTTCGCAAGGATTGATTTTTGGTTTTCTCAAGCCGATAGGTCAACGTCCCCCAATTGAGCAATGCATTCCGCAGTTGCAAAAATCGATCAGCTCTATTGCGGGCATCACGGCTATTTTGCAGCCGAATCCAGTGCTGCAAATCAATGTCGGCGCCACCAGTCAGACACAAGGGCAATATGCCTACACGCTCAGTGGCATTGTGCCGGACGATGTTTACGCTGCCGCCGATCAGCTGGTGGCGAAGCTTAAGACTTTCAAAGGCTTCGCTTCCGTTCGCTCTGATTATTACAACAACACCCCGAATCTGACCGTCGATATCGATCGCGAGCGTGCCGCAACTTACGGCGTTTCTACGTCCGCCGTGGAGAGTTTGCTGCGGACCGCTTACTCGCAAAACTACATCTATTTAATTAAACAACCGGACGACCAATACCAGGTCATCCTCGAAGTCAAAGACAACGAGCGCGCTCAGCCGGCCGACCTGAATAACCTCTACGTGCGCAACAACAGCGGCGGCAGCTTCAGCGCCAGTGGAGCAGGCGGTGGAACAATTGCGACCACGACCGGTACCGCATCCAATCTCGTGCCGCTGCGCGCCGTAACAGCGACAAAGCAAATCGTCGGTCCGCAGGCGGTCAATCACTTCAACCAATTCACAAGTGTGACCATCAATTTCAACTTGCTCCCAAATGTCGCGATCGGTGATGCCACCAAATTTATCGAAGACAGCTTCGCGCAAGTGCATCAGCAAATCCCAGGTGTGCAGGCCACCTTCCAAGGGGAAGCGCTCGTTTTTCGCCAATTATTTAGATCGCTGCCGTTGCTGCTTATCGCCGCGATCTTCGTCATGTATGTGATTCTTGGCATCCTTTACGAAAGCTACGTCCATCCCATCACCGTGCTTTTTCCCGCGATCGTGCCTGCTGTTGTCGGTGGTTTATTCACCCTCTGGGTTTTTGGATCGACCTTGTCTCTTTACAGCGTCATCGGATTGTTTCTCCTGCTCGGTATAGTCAAGAAGAACGGAATCCTGGTGGTCGATTTCGCGCTGAAACGAATCGACGAGGGATTGAGTTTGAGAGACGCAATTCATGAAGCCAGCCTTGAACGCTTTCGTCCTATCATGATGACGACCCTCGCCGCTCTTATGGGCGCGGTTCCGCTTGCTCTTGGGTTCGGCCATGACGCCTCGGCGCGGCGGCCGCTTGGTCTGGTCATTGTCGGAGGCCTGATTTTCTCACAAATGGTCACCCTGTTTGTAACACCGGTAATTTATCTCTGGCTCGAATGGTTCCAGGAGCATGTCCTCGACCGCGTCCCATTTCTGCGCAGCGCGCACATGCATCACGAAGGCGAAATCGTCCCGCATCCCAGCGGGATTGGCGACGGCGAACTCGAACCAGCCGGTGTGCCGTAATAAACGCCGAAGCACGAATGACGAATGACGAATGACGCCCGAATGCTCAAATGACGACAGAGTAACGAGGTGTTCGCTTCGTCAATTTTGGCTTCCGTCATTCATTCGAGATTCGTCATTCGTCATTCGTCATTTATGTTTTAGGCATGCGGGCGATGGTTTTGGAGAAACCGGGAAAAGGACGACAACATGGTCCCCTGCAGTTGCACGATGTGCCGAAGCCGACGCCAGGCGTGGGACAATTGCTCGTTCGCGTTGCCACTTGTGCGGTTTGTCGCACCGACCTTCACGTTGTCGATGGCGAGCTGCCGGATCCCAAACTGCCGCTTATCCCCGGGCATCAGATCGTCGGACGAATCGAACAACTAGGCGAGGGCGTCCAGGGATTCTCTGCCGGTGACCGCATCGGCATTCCTTGGCTCGGCTGGACTGACGGCGACTGTGTTTATTGTCGATCCAATCGCGAAAATCTTTGCAATCGCGCACGCTTCACCGGCTACACCATCGACGGCGGTTATGCCGAGTTTACCGTTGCGGACGCGCGATTTTGTTTTCATCCGCCTAACGAATACAACGATGTCGATGTGTCGCCGCTTTTGTGCGCCGGCATGCTCGGCTACCGCTCCTATCGCAAAACTGGCGATGCGCATCGCCTCGGCATTTACGGTTTCGGCAACGCGGCGCACTTGATCGCGCAAGTCGCGATTTATCAGAGGCGAAAAGTTTTCGCATTTACGCGCCCGGGAGACAAAGCTGGCCAGGAATCGGCGCGTTCGTTCGGCGCGATCTGGGCTGGCGGCTCTGATGAAATGCCGCCGGAAAAACTCGACGCCGCAATTATCTTCGCTCCGGTCGGCGCGCTGGTGCCGCTGGCTCTGCGCGCTCTCGCCAAAGGCGGCATCGTTGTTTGTGGCGGCATTCACATGAGCGACATCCCCTCGTTTCCATATGCTGATCTTTGGGGCGAACGCGTAATTTGTTCCGTCGCAAACTTGACGCGCCGCGATGGGGAGGAATTTCTCGAGATCGCGTCGCGCGTTCCTGTGCGCACAAAAACGGAAATGTTTCCGCTCGAAGAAGCCAACAGCGCGCTTGAAAAGTTCCGCTCGGGACAGCTCAACGGCACCGCTGTCCTTGTGATAAGCACTGAACGCTGACGCCCTGTGTCTTCGCACTTACCTTCCGAACACACCGCCTCCGGTGAATTTCAACGTCAAGAAGACGTATTCCGTGAATGGATTTCATC
>JBAQJG010000161.1:0-1649 GCA_049300145.1 Chthoniobacterales bacterium
CAAGCCAAAGGCATCAAGGTCCGCCCTGAAATCATGATTCCGCTGGTTGGATTTCCGCGCGAGCTAAAGCTTCAAATCGAAATCGTTCGTCGCGTGGCTGGGGATGTCGCGAAGGAAAGGAACACGAAATTCAATTATCTTGTCGGAACGATGATCGAAATTCCGCGCGCCGCGTTGGTCGCCGACCAGATCGCGCGCGATGCCG
This sequence comes from Chthoniobacterales bacterium, assembly GCA_049300145.1. GTDB lineage: Bacteria > Verrucomicrobiota > Verrucomicrobiia > Chthoniobacterales > UBA10450 > AV133. The sequence goes on from JBAQJG010000161.1 coordinate 206, forward strand.
AGTTCTTCAGTTTCGGCACAAACGATCTTACGCAAACAACATTGGGAATGAGCCGCGACGATTCTGGCAGTTTCCTTCCCGCTTACGCTGAGCTTGATATCGTGGATTCAAATCCGTTCGCGTCGATCGATCAAAAAGGCGTGGGCCGCCTGATGGAAATAACGCGCGACCTCGGACGCAAGACCCGGCCAAACATCAAACTGGGAATTTGCGGCGAACACGGTGGCGAACCAGCGAGCGTCAAATTCTGTCACCGGCTGGGGTTGGATTACGTAAGTTGCAGCCCGTTCCGGATTCCAATTGCACGATTAGCAGCTGCGCAGGCAGCACTCGAGAGTTAAAAGCTTGGTCACATTTCAGGACATCGAAGCTGCGCGCAAACGAATTGCGGACGCGGTTTATTGTTCCCCGTGTCCGTCCTCCATTGCGCTGAGCGACATCACCGGGATGAAAATTTTCTGCAAGCTCGACAACTTGCAGCGCACGGGAAGCTTTAAGGAACGGGGAGCGCGCAATGCGCTGGCACAACTGTCGCGTGACCAGCAGAAGCGTGGAGTCATTGCCGCTTCTGCGGGCAACCATGCTCAAGCACTCGCCTATCAGGGCCGTCTACTCGGCATACCCGCAACAGTGGTGATGCCCAGATTCGCGCCCCTCATAAAAGTGAGCGCGTGCCAGCAACTCGGTGCGACTGTTGTCTTGCACGGTACGGATTTCGGCGAAGCCAGAGCGCACGCACACAAGATCGCAGCGCAGAAAGGGCTTGCGTATATCAACGGCTACGATGATCCCGCGATTATTGCTGGACAGGGAACGATGGGTCTCGAGATCGTTGAGCAAATTCCCAACCTTGAAGCGGTAATTATTCCCGTAGGCGGCGCCGGTTTGCTCGCTGGCGTTTCTTTGGCTGTCAAAACCTTGCGACCGACCGCGAAAATTGTCGCCGTCGAGGCGGAGAACGTAGCGAGCTTTTCAGCCGCGCTTGCAGCGGACGAACCGACTACGATTACAATGCTTCCAACGCTCGCAGATGGCCTCGCCATTCCGAAGGTCGGCACAAACGCATTTCAGATAGCGAGACCGCTTGTCGATCTTGCCGTGACGGTGAGCGAAGAAGAAATCGCGCTGGCCATTCTCCGTCTAATCGAATCGGAAAAGAGCGTCGTCGAAGGAGCTGCCGCCACCTCTTTGGCCGCGTGTATGTCCGGAAAGTTAAAAGAGCTGGCAGGAAAACGCGTCGTCCTTTTGCTTTGCGGCGGCAACATCGATCCAAACGTTATCAGTCGTGTGATTGAACGGGGCCTGGTCGCGGATGGCAGACTTGGCCGCTTCACTGCCGTAATTAGCGATCGACCCGGCGGGCTGGCCGATTTGGCAGCACAAATCGCTTCGACGGGAGCAAGTGTTAAGCAAGTTGTGCACGATCGCGCTTTCGCCAGCCCGG
>JBAQJG010000162.1:0-5174 GCA_049300145.1 Chthoniobacterales bacterium
CCCTCATCATGGCGATGCGAAAGAATAAACCCGCCGCCGCTTATTCTTCGAATCGAAACTTCACCAAATTGACAGCAGTTAGTCAGCGCCGTTTCGAGACTTCGCTCGATGAGATCGGGCATTGCGCCGCTTCGATTACTTAACCAGGCAATGAGCAATCAAACCGGCGGCGCGTTCGAGGAATTGCTGATCTTCGTCTCCGAAGGCGTTCACCTTGTCGCTCTCGGCATCGAGCATGCCGACGATGTGCTTATGACTGTTCGTCATCGGCACAATAATCTCTGAGCGCGTAGTGTGAAACGTCGGTAAATACCGCGGGTCTTTGCGCACATCGCCCACGATGATCGGCTTGCCCGTTTCCAAAACCGCGCCGCAAAGTCCTTGCGTGACCGGAAACCGCGGATATGTCGGCGGTTCGTCCCCGGTTTCGGACACGATGGCAAATTCCTTCTTCGCGATTTTGTAAATGCCGACCCACCGGTAGTTGCGGGCGACGCGGATCATTTCCGCCACCTGCTTGATTCGGCTCTTCGTGCAACCGCCCGCCAAAACGAACGCCCCGATCGCTTGCAAGTCTTTGCACGTGGTCGTCTTCATCATGCGGGAGATCAATCTGGTGCAAAAGAAAACAAGCGCGAGCAGGATTTCAACTTTTTGAATCAAAGTTTTTCGGCTACGCCAGGACGGTGCCGGTAAACGCGTCATCAAACAAATTGCCTTGCGCGACAATAATGTCGGCAAAACGCGGGTCCGTCCCGATCGAGGGCGCGTAGAACAAGGAGCGATTGCCGATCTTGTACGGATTGCATTGAAAAATTTTGCCCCCCGCCGAAATGCGATTCGAGGTCGATCTTTCCTCCGCGATCCCGAGTAACACCGGGATATCCTGGTAACTGTGCAGACCATCGGAAATGAAAAATGGGACGACCACGACGTTTGGCGACTTCGTAAGTTTCCTCCAGCCGGCCACGAGCGGCGCTTCTTCCATGTAAACGTTGAGCACATCCGCGTATTTTCCAAGTGCGCGAATTTTCTCCGCTTCCCGTTTCGCCGCCGCGGCGCTGTTTTCATTCAGATCGGTTCCATGGGCCACAATCAACAGGCTCGTTTCCGTTTCCGGTACACCCGGCGCGATTTCACGTGCACGCTGCAGGAGCAGCTCGGTCACCAGCGGATGATTCCCGACTGGCTCGCAATATTTCCAGACTTGCCCGTCCGGGCGCTTTGTCGTTCGACCGTTCAGTTCCAGCTCGCGGGGAATCACCGTCTGCGTGAAATAACCTTCACTGATGAAGTTTGGCACGACGTAAACTTCCCGAACCGCTTCTGGATCGAACAAAAAGATTGCGTCCCGCAGACTCGGCTCCTCTTTCCAGAACGCGCACTCAACATCGACAAAAACCTTCCGGCGCCTGATTTCGGCCGCGTGTGCCAGGGTCGGCGCACTTGAATCCGGATTCACGGTCGAGCCATGGCCGACGATGAGGAGCGCCCTGGCGTTGTTAGACATCACAAAGAAAACGTTCAACGTCCAACGCTTAACGTCCAATTAATCCATTCGATGTTGGATGTTGAGCGTTGAGCGTTGGAAGTTTACCTTTTTTGAATCAATGCGCTACCGCCCTTACAAGAACACTGATCTCTCCGTGAGCGAGGTGAGCTTTGGGCTTTGGACGATCTCGACCGGCTGGTGGGGAAATTTCACGGAAGGCGAAGCGATCGCGCTCATGCATAAGGCGTTCGATTTCGGAATCACGCTTTTCGACGCGGCCGACACTTACGGAAACGGATTGAGCGAGGAGTTGATTGCGAAGGCGTTTCCGAAACAACGCGATGAAATCGTGATTGCAACTAAAGTCGGCTACGATTTTGTGACCCACGGCGAGGCGCGCGGACGCGGTCAGCGCGAGATTCCGCAGGATTTTTCGCCGGAAGCGATCATGCACGCGACGGATGCGGCGCTGAAACGATTGAAGACCGATCGGATCGATTTGCTGCAACTGCACAATATCAGAATGGAACAAGTTTACGACGACGCGCTTTGGAAGACGCTAGGAAGACTAAAGTCCGACGGAAAGATTCGTTACTACGGCATCGCGCTCGGTCCGGCGATCGGCTGGCTTTACGAAGGCGTCAATTGTATTCGCGAGCGCGAAGTCACGAGCGTGCAGCACATTTACAATCTGCTCGAGCAACATCCCGGCCGCGCCATGCATGATGCCGCGACCGACGCTGGCAAAGACACAATGTTCCTCATTCGCGTCACGCATTCGTCGGGAATGCTCGAGGGAAAATACACCGCCGAGACAACTTTCCCGCCGAGCGATCATCGCAGTCACCGGCCGCATAGCTGGTTGCTCAACGGAATCAAAAAGATCGACAAGTTGCGCTTTCTCGAAAACTCCGAGCGCACGCTTGGGCAAGCCGCCTTGCAATGGCTGCTCGACGATGATCGCGTCGCCTCAACGTTGCCGAACATTTACAACGAAGAGCAGCTGGTTGAATTCGCGAAAGCCCCGGAATGTCCGCCGCTCACGGCCGATGACATGGCAAAGATCGACAATCTTTACACCGACAACTTTGGTCTCGAACCGGAGCAGCCAAAGTTCAAAGGCACGATGGAGATGCCGAAAGAGACGGCGGCTGCTTAGCGCGGGCATGGAGATGGCCTGCCCTCAGGCCGTTCCGTCAACGCGCGGGGATTCTCCTACGGCCTGAGGCAGGCCGTCTCCATCACGACCTATGTCGTGGCGAATTTCGCTTAATCCGACTCATCTTCCTCAACCGGTTCCGCGCGCGGAATTGTTTGCCCGCGCTCGGGCTCACGACGGTGACGACGTCCGTTCGCCTGCTGCCCTTTGTAAATATCTTTGAAAATGTCCGCGATCATCGGGGCGGCCGCGGATCCGCCGTGCACTTTGCTGCCAACATCGCCTTCATAAAGCGCCGCGAAAGCATATTGCGGCTGATCGGACGGCAGGAATCCGGCGAACCACGCGGCGGTGCGCTCCTTATTTTTCGGTCCCCATTGCGCAGTCCCGGTTTTGCCGGCGACTTCGACATTATCGAGACTCGCTCCATGCCCGGTTCCGCCAGCGCCGTTGACGGCGTTGATCATTCCCGTGCGCAATTCATCCAGCGTCGCGGGTGAAAGCTCGAGTGTCTTCTTCGCGCGCACTTGGTAGGCGGTCACGATTTGGTTGTCGAGGGTCTGCACTTGTTGCACGAGCCGCGCTTGAAAAAAAGTGCCGCCGTTGGCCACGATGGCCATGGCTTGCGCCATTTGCAGCGGCGTAACCTGCGTGTCCCCTTGTCCGATCGACAAGTTTGCGATGTCACCGTTGAGCAATCTGCGGCCGTGTGTCGCCTTCATGTATTCGTCGTTGGGCACGCGCCCTTCCACCTCGCCTCGCAACGGGATGCCGCATTTCGCGCCAAACCCCAGCTTGAGCGCCCAATCGATGATCGGGGCCGCGCCGGTTTTGATTCCGACTTGATAAAACCACGTGTCGCACGATTCAGTGAGCGCCTGAATAAAATTCAAAGCGCCGCGATCGCCTTTTTTCCAATTGTGAAACGTGAGGTTGCCGATCTCGATGGAAGGCACGCACTCGTAGGTGTCGTCCGGTCTGACCGAACCGCTTTCCAGCGCCGCGATGCCGACCGCGATCTTAAATGTCGATCCTGGCGGATAAGATGAACGAAATGCGCGCGGCAGCAGCGGAATATTAGGATCATCCTGCAAGGCCTTAAATTTCTCCGTCGAGATCGAGGGAACGAAAAGATTCGGGTCGTAAGTTGGCCAGGAGGCGAGCGCGAGAATGTCGCCTGTGTTTGGATCGACAACAACGATGGCGCCGCGTTTGGCTCTTGCTTCGAGCGCTTTTTCTGCTAGTTCCTGGAGGCGAAGATCCAAAGTAGTGATGACATTGGCACCGGGCACAGGCGGCGCGATCAACTTCTCGGAAGTCTTTCGGCCGTCCTTGTCGAAAGTGAGCTTGTATTGGCCGTGCTTGCCCGTGAGCATTTCGTTGAACGTCTGCTCGAGGCCTTCGCGTCCCTCGGTTTCGGGCCAAAGAGTTTCGTGATTGTCGATGATGCCGTCCGGATTCCGGCCGGTTTTTCCGCTGTAACCGACGATTTGCCCGGCCAGTTTTCCATTCGGATAAATGCGAACATAAATCGGCCGCACGACCGTCGCCGCTGGTAAACGGTCTTTCACTTCGTCATACTCCGATTGAGTGAGGTTCTGTACGATCTCAAAGGGCATGATTCCGCGGTTGCGATAATGACGCAGGATCGCTTCGTCAGAAATCTTGAGCGAGCGGCCGATTAATTTCTCCACCTTGTCGATCTTTTCGTGCGCAAAGCTGAGCGCCTGCGCGTCGGAAAAATCAAGCGGAGTGGGGAAATTGATCGCGAGGTTGTAACTGAGCTTGTTCTGCGCGAGCGGCACGCCATGACGATCGGTGATCTGGCCGCGTGGAGCGGGAATATCGAGAATGTAGGTGCGCGCCAGTTTTTGCGTCTCAAATGTCGGAATGATCGTCTCTTCTGGAACAGGTGTTACGCTTGGACTCGATGACGGTTCCAAAGTTTGCGCAACCGCGCCGCCGGAAAACAAAAGCAAAAGCCACAGATTCCGCAGATTTTTACAGATTTCGGCCCGGATCATTTCAAATAACCTGCGTTAATGTGCAAAATCTGCGGAGAGCTCAACGGCGTCCCAAGAAGCGATGAAGCTCTTCCGCCAGCTTTCGTCCAATTCCTTCGGTAGAGGCAATCTGCTCCACGCTCGCCTTGCGCAGACGACTAACGGAACCAAACTTACGCAACAGCAAATTTTTCCGGTTCTGACTCACGCCCGGGCAATCATCGAGAATGCTTTCACCAACGCGTTTTTTCATGAGCAGCTGATGATAGGCGTTAGCGAAACGGTGGGCCTCGTCGCGAATTCGCTGGAGCAATCGCAACGCGCCGGAGTCGATCGGCAATTGCAGCGGCAGGGCCCGGCCCGGCCGGTAAATCTCCTCATGTTCCTTGGCCAAGCCGATGATCGGGAGATCGTGAAGACCGAGTCGTTGCAACTCGCGGCAGGCGGCGGAGAGCTGACCTTTCCCACCATCGACAACAATGAGATCAGGCAAACGAACGAGCGGCATCTTGTTTTCATC
>JBAQJG010000163.1:0-2101 GCA_049300145.1 Chthoniobacterales bacterium
CTGCAGACCGCTCTCGTCTGTTCCGGCTTTGCGCGGGGGACGCTCGACGTGCTCGGCTCGCTGCAGGCGACCGAGCGCGACGATTATCGCGATGCCGAGCCAAGCAAGATCATGCACGAACTCCGCCTGGGTGAGCTCGCCAAGCTCAAGCTTGTGCCGCACACGCCCTACTATGGCTCCGCGGACGCGACGCCGCTCTATCTGATCACGCTGCATGCCGCCTGGTGCTGCACCGGCGACTGCCACCTGCTCAAGCGGCATCTCTCGACCGCTGAACGCTGCCTGGATTGGATCGACAAGTACGGTGACCGGGACGGGGACGGCTTTCAGGAATACGCCACGCGCTCGCCCGCCGGGCTTGAGAACCAGAGCTGGAAAGATTCCGGCGACGCCCTAGTTTACCCTGACGGCACGCTGGTGAAGGGCCCAAAGGCGGTCTGCGAGTTGCAGGGATACGTGTACGATGCCTGGCTGCGCATGGCTGAAATCTATGACGCCCTGGACGACGGCGCTCGTGCGGCGGAGCTTCGAGCGAAAGCCGCAGCGCTGTTCGTGCGGTTCAACAAGGCGTTCTGGGACGAGGAGACGGGCTTTTACGCACTCGCATTGGATGGCGAGAAGAAGAAGGTCTTGAGCGTCGCCTCCAATCCGGGCCACTGCCTCTGGTCAGGCATCATACCGCCCGAGCGTGCCGGTCGCGTCGTCGCACGGCTGATGCAGCCGGACATGTGGAGCGGCTGGGGCATCCGCACCCTCTCCGCCAGTCACCCCGCTTACAACCCCTATTCCTACCAGAACGGGTCGGTTTGGCCGCACGACAACGGCCTCATCGCGGAGGGGTTTAAGCGGTATGGTTATGGCGCGGAGGCGGGCCGGGTTGCGCACGACGTGAGCAAGGCGGGAAGCTTCTTCATGCTGAATCAGTTACCCGAGCTCTACGCCGGCCTTCATCGGGATGCGGCCAACTTCCCAGTCCAGTATCTGGGTGCCAACGTGCCGCAGGCGTGGGCCGCCGGATCGGTCTTCTCGATGTTGCAGGCGATCCTCGGTTTCCAGCCCGATGCGCCGCACAGGATGCTTTACGTCGATCCCGTGCTGCCACCCTGGCTGGGCAGTCTGACCGTCAGAGATCTGCGCATCGGCGAGCAAGTTTTCGATATCCGATTCTGGCGCTCGGACGAGGAGACAAAGTTTGATGTACTGAAGGGTGATCCGGCGTCTGTCGCGTGTCGTGAAGTTGTTGTCTGGAGCGATCTGTTGAAACGTCGTGTCCACGAAACCCCCGCCTAGCAGCCAGTGGTTTCTGGGGGTGTGCCGCTCCGCCAAGCTTCGCGCGCAGATGCGGGGCGCGCTGGCCCGCATTGTGGCCGTAGTAGAATCCACAGCAGCCGGCTGCAACGCCGGCTCCCCCATCATCACCCCATCAAAGACCCGGCCGCGGCCGAAAGGCACGAATCTCTTGCCGAAGATTATCGGAGGTGTCAGATTCCAGCTGGCATCGAGGTCATCGAAGTGCCGGCAAACCACGCCGCCTGATTGCCTCGTCACCCAAAAAGCCGCATAGCTCTTAGAGTGGAGGGGAACAATATTGCGGTGTCACGGTTCGGGTAACCTAACCACATACCTCGGAGTCCCATCATGAGCGTCGGTCTGAATGAACTGAAAACACTGAGTTTACGGCTTATCGTCGAGCGGAAGTCGCTGATTGAGGCAATGGCCGCAGTACCAGCAACCGAACGGCTCTCCAGCGAGTCACTCCAGAGATTGGCGGAGGTTTCGGCCGCAGGGGCAGCCGTTGCCCGCGAAATCGCTGTCCACGAGCCGCACTTGGCGTGGGGTTAATAATAGGCGTGGCGCCTCGGCTTCGCCCGCTCGTGGAACATTGACGATCCACGCAGATTGAAGCTGGGGCCATCCAAATCGAAGGAACCTGATCGGAGCGATTGCGTTTCCGGTCCATTAACCCGCGGTCGCGCGGGCACCCTCGAGTCGGGGACCCGATTACCGAGCGGTGCAGCTCTGGAGGGACCAATGTCAAGGCGCCTCGTTCGCATTCCTGCCAGCGTTAGGCACATCGCCACTCGCGACCGCGCCACACGTG
>JBAQJG010000164.1:0-13585 GCA_049300145.1 Chthoniobacterales bacterium
AACCACTGCAGTTTTCCTCCAGACGGTATCAGCGGCGATTACGCAGCTGAAACAAAGGTTACAACAAGATTACGAAAAGGCTTACCCCGGCTTGGGCGAAGTCATCCATCTCGTCCTCGACGAAGAAGAAGAAAAGGCATGGGAATTATCGTTGTTCCCACATCTGGTTCTTCCCGATTTGGTCGAGGCGCATGTCGATAAGCTCGGCCTGCCACCGGCGGAAACTAAGCACAATGATCTCTTGGTTCCGCATCGTTTCCTCGAGATCCCAACCTATCAACCAAGTCTCGCGTTATGTGGATAGTTAAACTAGCGCTGCGACGTCCATACTAACCTTATGAAACGACGCAATGTTATCAATATTATCGAGCGTTTCCAGACGCGGCACGCACTGCAGGAGGAGCAGGAAATGAAGAATTTCAACGTGTCGAGAAACGGCGCACCGACTCAGGGCGTGCCGGATAAAAACGCGATGCCCCGGAACAGCATATTCGAAACGCAAAAAAGCATCAACACAAAGGAAATCCAAATCAATGGAGAAAAAGAGTTAGCCAGCATCGACTCATCAGAGGCACTGAAAAATCCGACGCTTGCACGTTGGTGGCGGAGAACAATTCGCCCAATGCTGACTTCAGCTGAACGATCGGAATGAGAGTCGTGGTAAAAACAAAAATGAAAGAAACAAAGATGAAAAATGGAAAACTGAACGGAAAAGTCGCACTAGTGACCGGAGGAACTTCCGGCATCGGTAAAACCACCGCCATCGAATTCGCCCGCGCCGGCGCGAAAGTGGTTCTAACCGGCCGACGTGAGAAAGAAGGTGCGCAGGTCGTCGCGAAAATCAAAAAACTTGGCGGCGACGCGGCCTTCGTTCGCGCCGACATCTCAAAGGACCCAGACGTCAAAGCAATGATCGACTTCACTGTTGCCACTTATGGCCGCCTGGACATCGCCTTTAACAACGCCGGCGTAGAGTGGATAGGCCCGCTGGAGCAGGCTACCGAAGCCGAATACCGCCGCGTCTTTGACATCAACGTTTGGGGCGTCCTGAATTCGATGCGCCACGAAATTCCGGTCATGCTCAAGAATGGCGGCGGGGCAATCGTCAACACCTCCAGCGTGGCTGGGCACGTTGGCATGGGACAGGTCAGCATCTACATCGCGTCGAAGCACGCGGTCGAAGGCTTGACCAAGGCTCTCGCGATCGAGTTCGCCAAACAAAACATTCGTATCAACGCCGTTGCTCCCGCCGGTGTTGCAACCGACATGGTCGATCGCTTTGCCGGAAAGGAAGGCGAGATGCGCGATTACCTCATGTCACTTCATCCGGTCGGTCGCATTGGCGCCAGCGAAGAAATCGCGTCAGCGGTTCTCTATCTGTGTTCCGACGACGCGAAATTTACCACCGGTACGTCACTGGTGGTGGATGGAGGCTTTCTGGCGCAATGAAGAACACAGACGGCAATGTTCGTTGAATTCACCGACGCCAATGATCCAGAAATTTACAAAACAAAAAGAATTGGGAGAAAGGAAATCTAAATCATGAAAACTAAATTCTATTGGGTCGCGCTCCTCGCAAGCGCAGCTTTGATTGCTCAAGCGAAAGCAGGTGGTCATAACGGCGGAGGCGGTGGAGGAGGCTTCGCTGCTCCGCACGTCGGAGGTGGAGCACACGTTGGATCTCCAGCATTCTATTCCTCTCCGCGCGGTAACTTTGGCGGCGGACGCTTCATGGCGCCCGGGCCGCACTTCTCATCCTATCGCACGCCGATGGCATTTCGTCAGCAGCGCGTTGGTAGTTTTGATCGCGGCTTTGCGCGCAGTCACCAGTTTGCAACTGAAACGGCCAATCGTCGCTTTGATGCACCTCGAACACTCAACCATCGAGACAGCCGTCTCACCCGAAACGGGAATAATTCCGGAAATCGCTTCGAAAACCGCGGCTCAAACACCGCGCGCGCTCATGTCTTTGCGCAACGCTCGGCCGATTGGCACCGCGATTGGGACCGGCATCACGACCATTGGTGGCATGGGCACCGTTGTCGCTTCGTCGACGGCTCCTGGTTCATCTACGACATCGGATTCGATCTATACGATTATTGGTATCCGTACGAGGCCTACGCGTACGCCTATAATCCCTATGACTACAATGCCGGCGTTTACGAAGGCGGCGGCGCCGATTATTACGACCAGGGCGCGTACGATTCTTTCGATCAATCCGCTGACTCGACCGTTGCTGCCGTCCAGGAGCAATTAGCGAGACAAGGTTATTACCGGGGAGAACTCGACGGCGTCTTCGGCCCGGAAACCCGTCGCGCCATTATCCGTTATCAAAGTGACCACGGCTTGGGCGTGACCGGGCGTCTCAACATGGACACGCTGCACGCTTTGGGGGCTGCCACCAGCGGCGAATAACTAACAAGGAAACCAAGAGCATGACCGAAACGAAATATAATGCCGTCACCGAGTCAGACTGGAACGTCTCATTGTGGTTCGCTGTTCTCAGTCCTGTGCTCGGGATCCTGGTCGGCTTTCTCGCCCTTTTCTTGTTCTACCACTGACAACGAAAGGACACGAATGAACTCAAGAGAGAAAATGGACATTGAGCGATCTCTGGGAGCAAAAAAAAGAACCAGACCTCAGCAACACCGTGTTTCGCCAAAATGGCGCGACGTGTTCCGTCGTTGGCGAATGGATCCGGTTCTGTCTCCGAAGAGGGAGTCGCAATTACTCCTTCAGTGGGATGGCAAAATCCTGCGATCGCGCAATAGCCGGAGATCACAGACCAGGGATAGCTTTGAACGTTTAACAACCACTTCATGAAAGGTCCATATGACTTCCGAAAATAACGATACTGCAATGAAGGCTTACCTGCGTGAGATCGGCCGCACTCCGCTCTTGACCCCGCCACAGGAAATCGAGCTCGCAGGGAAGATTAAGGAGGGCGATCGCAACGCGCGGGCCCTCATGATCAGTTCGAATCTACGTCTCGTTGTGACGATCGCACAGGACTATGCGAATCTCGGCTTGCCGATTCTTGACATCATCTCCGAAGGAAATATCGGATTGATGACCGCAGTCGATCGATTCGATCCGTCGAAAGGCGCAAAGCTCAGTACTTATGCCGCCTGGTGGATCAGGCAATCGATCAAGCGCGCCCTCTCTAATCAGAGCAAGACCATCCGATTGCCGGTTCATCTCGGCGAAAAAATCGCAAAGGTGCGCCGCGTCGCGTTGCACATGAGCGAGGAGCTCGGCCGCGAGCCGACCGATGACGAGCTTGGCGAAGAGATCGGCATTGCCAGCGGAAAAGTTTCGCAATTAAAAGCCGCTTCGATTCATCCCGCTTCGCTCGATGCGCCAATTGGTGACGATGATTTGACCGAGTTTGGCGAAAGTGTCGAGGACGAGGAGGCGCGAACGCCGTTTGAATTACTGCGCGACAAAGACCTGCACGGCGAGGTTGATGGCCTGCTCCAGGGGCTCAACAATCGGGAGAAGAAAATTATTTCCCAGCGTTTTGGTTTCGATGGCGGAGCCCGGAAGACGCTCGAAGAAATCGGCAAAAAATTGGGCGTCTCGCGCGAGCGGATCCGTCAATTGGAGAATGTCGCGCTCTCGAAATTACGCCGCATGCTCAGCCAAAAGGAGGGTCCAATCGGGCTTCCGGTCGCAGCTTAAAAAAGCATCCAACACTCGAATTTCGGACAGCGATTTCGCCGCGAATATTACGACCCGCCTAGAAAACATATGAATAGAATCATTGAGGCGAGCTTCTTTCTGCCGGCCTTTGCAGCGATCAAAGAGAAACCGCGCATCTTAATCATCGATAACAACCGCGATTTTACTCTCTCCGCCAAAGTCGGACTGGAGAGGACCGGGCGCTATTCCGTTTGCGAAGAGAACGAACCAGCCAGGGCTCACCAGACAGCGCAACTCGTTAGGCCCGACCTTATTCTTCTTGATATCGCCATGCCGGAAACCGATGGCGGCGAAGTCGCGGCGCGGATTGAATCCGATCCGACATTGCGCCGAACACCGGTTGTCTTTCTAACGGCTCTGGTGACGAAAGCCGAGGCAAGGTCGGGCCTGGAGATCCAGGGACATCCGTTTCTCGCCAAGCCGATCAGCATTCCAGACTTGGTTGCAGGCATTGAGCGAAATCTGCCTGCGCACGTTCCGTTCTCGTAAACGACCGAACGGAGAGACGCACATGATCTATTTGAAAGCATTCATTGCCGGCTTTGCTTCTACGCTGGTGTTTCACCAGGGCGTGCTGTGGCTGCTCTACGCGGGAGGATTTTCGCCGCGAGCGCCCTGGAACATGACGCCAGTCCCTCCGCTCAGTATACCTGCCGTGATTTCCCTGGCATTTTGGGGCGGCCTGTGGGGCATCGTGTTGTGGGCTCTGATCGGTGCTTCGGGTGACGGTGCCTATTGGATGATGGCGCTCCTGATCGGTGCGCTGGGTCCGAGTCTGGTCGCCTGGTTCGTAGTGATGCCGATCAAGGGCATGGGCCTCGCCGCCGGCTGGGACCCGAAAATCATCGTCGGCGCACTGCTGCTGAATGGCGCTTGGGGACTCGGCACCGCGCTGCTGATCCAGCTACTGACCGGAGTCAATGTTTCCAAGGTTTCATAAGGGACGTGACAGTTAACGACAAATCATATGCCTAAACTTGAAGGAAAAATTGCACTCGTTACTGGGGGCAATAGCGGCATTGGTCTTGCGGCCGCCAAGCAATTTGTGAACGAAGGAGCTTACGTCTTCATCACCGGGCGTCGCGAGCCAGAGTTGGCTGCAGCGGTAAAAGAGATCGGAAGAAATGTAACCGGCGTACAAGGAGACGTATCGAATCTTGCCGATCTGGATCGCCTCTTCGCCCAAATCAAGCGGGAGAAAGGCAAACTCGATATTGTGTTCGCCAATGCCGGTGTCGCGAAGTATTCACCCTTGGGCACGATAACTGAGGAGTCCTATAACTCGATCTTCGACATCAATGTAAAGGGCCTCCTTTTCACAGTGCAGAAGGCGCTCCAGCTCGTACCGGATGGTGCCTCTATCATTCTGAATGCGTCCATCGTCGCCAGCAAAGGTTTCTCGTCGAATAGTGTTTATAGCGCCACCAAAGCCGCTGTGCGTTCGTTCGCGCGGACATGGACAACGGACTTAAAGGAGCGGCGCATTCGCGTTAACGCGGTGAGCCCGGGTCCCATCGACACGCCCGGACTTAGTGAACTGTTGGCTTCCTCAGAAACGGGCCTCCAGCGCCAGAGGATGTTTTCCAACACCGTTCCCCTCGGCCGGCTTGGCACGCCCGACGAGATTGCCAAGGCCGTGGTGTTTCTCGCATCCGACGACAGCAGCTACGTCACAGGAACGGAATTGTTTGTAGATGGCCGTTTCGCACAAGTGTAGCCCAGTGCCGCAATGTCTTGACACACCAAACGCAAAAACATCTTTGAGAACATAGAAAATGAAAGGAACACAATGAAAAATGGAAAACTTAGCGGAAAAGTCGCGGTGGTAACCGGTGCATCGAAGGGAATCGGGGCGGGTATCGCCAAACAGCTCGCTGCTGACGGCGCGGCTGTAGTAGTCAATTACGCTTCCTCGAAATCGGATGCGGACAAAGTCGTTGATGAAATTAGCAAGCGCGGCGGAAAAGCGATCGCTGTTCAAGGCGACGTCGCGAAGAAGAAAGATATCGAGCGTCTGTTCGCTGAAGCAAAGAAGGCATTCGGGAAGATCGACATCCTGGTTAACAACGCCGGTGTTTATCAGTTCTCGCCTCTCGAAGAGATGACGGAAGAAGAATTTCACCGCGAGTTTAACACCAACGTTCTCGGTATGATGCTGGCAACGCAGGAGGCGCTTAAGCACTTTGGTCCTGAAGGCGGCAGCGTGATCAACATCGGCTCGCTCGCCAGCTCTCTCACTCCGCCGACAGCGGTGATCTATAATGCGACGAAGGGCGCAGTCGACGCGATTACAAGAACACTGGCGAAAGAGCTTGGGCCGCGCAAGATCCGCGTCAACTCCATCAATCCGGGCATGGTGATAACGGAAGGAGCAATAGCCGGCGGCTACACCGAAGGCGATATGCGGAAAATGTTTGAATCGCAGACCCCACTTGGCCGCGTAGGCGAGACTGACGACATCGCGCCGGCCGCGGTCTTTTTCGCTTCGGACGATTCCAAGTGGATCACTGGCGAAACGCTACTTATCGCTGGAGGGCTGCGCTGATTAACCAATGAACACAACAAGGAAAATGAATGGTGGGCGGTTCCTGGGAGAACGACAAAGAATGAAATTGTTCCAGCGCAATCGACGCAGACACGATCCAATGCTCGTGCTCAATATGTCGATCTTCAATCTCAGCAATGGATGGGACCGCGTTTTCAACCCGCTCAAGGCTCACGAAAACGGTACGAGATGAAAGATCCCGGCATGGGTGAATTTGATGGCAGGCGCGTTTTAGTGATCGGCGGTCCAACGATTTGAAGGCGCGGGATATAATTATGAACTACAGACTTCTTGGGAAATCAGGATTGCGCGTTTCGGAATTCGCTCTTGGTACGATGACCTTTGGCGATGATTGGGGTTGGGGATCGGCCAAGGACGAAGCGCAAAAAGTTTACAACACCTTCCGCGAATCGGGCGGCAACTTCGTCGATACCGCTAACGTCTATACCAACGGCACGAGCGAGACGTTTCTTGGCGAGTTCATGAAAGGACACCGCGCGAGCATGGTTCTCGCGACGAAGTACACCAACGCCGCTCAAGGCACAGACCCCAACGCGGGGGGCAATCATCGCAAGAACATGATGCAGGCCGTCGAAGCGAGCCTCAAACGGCTTAAGACCGATTACATTGATCTCTATTGGGTTCACATTTGGGATCAAATCACTCCGGTTGAGGAAGTCATGCGCGGCCTGGATGATCTGGTTCGTCAGGGAAAAGTTCTTTATGTCGGGATTTCCGACGCCCCGGCCTGGTGGATCGCGCAGGCGAACACATTGGCTTCGCTGCGCGGCTGGTCTCCATTCGTTGATCTCCAGATTGAATACAGCCTGCTGGAGCGGACGGTTGAACGAGAACTGATCCCAACGGCCAAGGCGCTCAAGCTCGGAGTGACCGCTTGGTCACCGCTTTCCCGCGGTGTGCTTACCGGTAAGTATCATGGTCGCGGTTCTTCCGAACCCGGGCGGATGAGCAGCGATATGATGAAGCAGTTCATGCCGGAAGAACAAAGAACGGAGCGCATTATCACTGCCGTTAAAGCGGTCGCCGATCAGGTGTGTCGTAGTATGGCGCAAGTCGCGCTGGCGTGGCTGCGTTCTCGACCTTTGCCAGTCATTCCCATCGTTGGGGCGCGCAAGCTCTCGCAGCTCGAGGATAATCTTGCGAGCATCGATCTTTCTTTTTCCGCCGACCAATTAAAGACGCTCGACGAGGCCAGCCGGATTGAACTTGGTTTTCCGTACGACATTTACACCAAAGACCTGGCTCGCGGATCGATCTATGGCGGGATGGCCGACCGGATTATCGCATAGGTATCGAAGGCGAGTATCGGCATGAACATCAAATTGCCTCGAATCATTGGCAAGTATGTCGATGCAAGCAATAAGCATGACGTAGATTCCATTCTTTCCTGCTTCTCGGATGAGGCGGTTGTTCATGACGAGGGAGAAACGCTGCACGAAAAAAAAGCCATTGCGGACTGGATTGCCAAGACAATCGAGAGATACAAATTCCAGTTTAAACCACTTACCGTCAAAGACGACAATGTAGAAATTGTCGTCGGGGTGGAAGTATCTGGAACGTTTGATGGAAGCCCGGTTAATCTTGATTACCGCTTCGTCATTAAGAACGATAAAATCTTATCTCTCACAATTGAGTAGTGAGCCACACGGCAGGCACATCAACGGACGCATCGAACTCGACTGAGACAGAATATGGCGCAGGACATGGCCTCAACAGGCAACGTGTTAGAGCTAGCCCTCCTCGCTCTCCAAGCATTTCAGGTGGTCTTTCTGTGGATTCACGACTGGGTTCCGCTCGGGTGTCTGAACGACGTTGTTGCAGTTCGCAGCCAGGAAACATTGCTGCGTCTTGCGATTGTGACCCTGGTCCAGAGCGTGCCGTACACCGTAGGTCTATTTTTCAGTGCGCGGTATTTCGACCGGCTTTATCCTGGCTGGCTCGATATCTGGCTGTGGATCAGTTACGGCATCCTATTCGTCGGTCAGCTCCGCGCCTGGTGGATACCATATTTTCTTTGGGTGGAACCTGAGCGGGCCGAGCGTTTTCAAAGAATGTTCGGTAACACGCACTCATTCTTGCCGGAGCACAATGGGATTGTCCCCAACACCGCGCATATCCTGCTTCATCTGGCGACCGCCGCCACGCTGCTCATCCTTTTCATCAGCAGCGTAGTCATTGGATAGCTCTCGGGCTCGGAGCCTCGCTGCGGACTAATGCCGCCTACTGAGCAGCCGGGTCTTTGAATTCCAGAATCATTAGGTTTTTTGTCTGATCTGATTTGTTAGGTACGTTGACGTCGCTGTTTGCTGGAATAAAAGTCACTCTCCAGGCGGAAGAGGACGGTTCTTCTTCGTTTGTTTCCGCAGCCTGATTTACTTTGTCCAGCAAGACAACAACCCGATCTCGCTCGTCGCGGGGCGGCGACCAGTCAGTACCTTTCGGAACGGACATTGTCGATACCCGAACCTGTTCGTTCTCGAAGATGCCCTTCTGCGGCATGCCTTTTTTGTCGGGGGCACCGGAAATGACCGCCCCGTTGGGCGACGCATAGAAATCTTTCCTTTCGCGCTCGACTTTCAATGCGTGCTCCGTCTCGATACGCTCGAATATACTAATTAGGCTGTGCCGTTTCATGTCCAACGCTAACGGCTGAATGTCTTTCGCTGCTACGACGCGTTCGGGAGATTCTTTACTCTCCCGTAGAATCAATGACGACTCCGCTCCGATAGCGTCGCCCGCGGTAGTGCTGGATGAACGGGTGGAGAGACCGAAAACGAAAATCTAGAGTTGAATCAGCCCGCGGTGCGCGGCGTTGGCCACAGCTTCGGCGCGGCTATTGACTCTGAGCTTGGCAAAGATGTTTTTCACGTGCGATTTGACCGTACCCCCACTGATAAAGAGCGCCGAGCCGATCTCTTTGTTGCTCTTCCCCTTAGCCATCAGCTTAAGCACGTCGATTTCGCGCTCGCTCACGCTTTCGCCTCTGACGCGTCTGCTAACTTGTCCGCAAGATGCACGGGAAAGCATGTTCCCCCTGAGTGCACGCGACGGATGCAATCAATCAGGGCAGCGCGCGGCACATCCTTGAGCAGATAGCCTTTGGCCCCCGCTTGAATGGCGCGGTAAATATCTTCGTCGCCATCGAACGTCGTGAGCACGATAATCCGCGTGTTCTCATCGTCCGCGCGAATCTGTTTGATAACGCCGACACCATCGAGCTCGGGCATGCGCAGATCGAGCAGCATCACGTCGGGCCGCTGCTGTTTCCAAAGATCGACCGCTTCGCGTCCGTTACCGGCTTCTCCGACAACCATCATGTCTGCTTCGAACCCGATCAACGAAACCAAGCCTTGGCGTAGGACGCTGTGATCGTCGGCAATGAGTATGCCGATGCGAGGCTTTTTTGGCGTGTCCTTAACTTTCGCCGTTTTTTTCACAACCGACGTTGATTTCTTTCCAAATTTCTTAGACTTCGTAGCCACTGTCTTTTTGGATGTCATAAGATCGATTCCCCGTTACTGGGCAATACCACGGTAATCTTTGTGCCCTTTCCGCGTGAGCTTGTGATTTTCAATTGGCCTCCCATTTGTTCAACTCGCTCCCGCATACCAGCAAGGCCACGACCATCCTGTCGGACTTGCGGTTTGAACCCTTCACCGTCATCAGAGAATTCCAAGCGCAGTTCCTTCGGATCGTACATTAACCGCGTTCCGAATTTATGGGCGTGCGCATACTTGATCGTGTTGGCCAGGGCTTCCTGCCCAATGTGCAATAAATTTTCCTGCCAAACCGGCGGAAGCTGGTCCACCTTACCGTGAACTTTGAAGCTTGGATGGAGCGCCGTTCCCACTGTGATGCTTTTGATCATGCCTTTGAGCGCGTTCCAAAAGTTTCCTTCTTTCAATGCTTCCGGGCGCAACGCATGCACTGATCGGCGCGCTTCGTTCAGACTCTTGCGCGCCAACCCGCTTGCCTGCCGCAAGTGTTCGTCTGCTTGCTTAGGACGACGATGCTCGATTGCTTTCTCGGCCGCTTCCAATTGCATAATCACGCCGGTGAAACCTTGCGCCAGCGTGTCATGGATATCGCGCGCCATTCTATTTCGCTCTTCGAGTACGGCGGCCTGCTGGCTTTTCTCGGCAAATTGATCGAGTTGAACTGCAAACATCGCCTGGTGCGCGAGCGCTTGCGCTAATTCGACCTCCTCACGCCGATAGGGCGGGCGATCGCCATGACGAATGCCGATGAATCCCTTAACATGCCCGCTCACCAAGGTTGGAATTGCTAATAACTTCTTGGTTCCCTTTGATCTGAAATAATCGCGCCCAGCGCTGGAGACCCGCGGATCATGTTCTACGTCCTCACAAACGACCGGCGCTCCTGTAAAAATAATTTCTTGAAGCACCTTATCCTCCTTCCACGATAAGGGATTCTTAATGAGTGGATGTTCCGGGTCAGTCACCGCAAAATTTGCACCCTCGGCCCTGGCGCGCAAAACGAGCGAATCATTCGCTTCGTCTAACAACCACAGGACGACGCTTTGCGCGTTCAAAAAGCGTCCGATCGTGCTGAGCATGTGGCCGATAAGGTTTTTCGGCGCCGGCGCGGTGGCCAAAATATCCAGGTTCTGCGTTAATGCCTCAACTTGTCCGCGCGCAACTTCCTCGGAGGCACGTAGCGCTTCATCCGCCCGCTTGCGCTCGGTCACATCTATAGTCGTGCCAACGTACTCAACGATGTCACCGGAGTCGTTAAAGACTGGGCGGCCGACACTGTGCGCGTGCCTTATTAATCCATCTGGAAGAATAATTCGATAGTCCAGCTCGTATTCGGTCTTTTCGCTTCTCGCCTTTTTTACCATTTCCAAAACGGAAGGCAGATCGGCAGAATGAATGCGCTCTCGAAACATTTCTACTGTCGGATTTTTTTCGTCGGGATCGAAGCCAAAGATTCGAAGGAACTCCGGTGAGGGAATGAAAGCTCCTGAAGAGACATTGGTTGCCAAACTGCCCATATGACCGAGTCTCTGCGCCTCATGTAAATATGCTTCGCTCCGTTGCAGCTTCTCTTCCGCCCGCTTTCGGTCCTCAATATCAGTGACAGTTGCATACCACTTAACGATGTCTCCCTTCTCGTCGCGTAACGGCACGCTGCGGCCCAGGAACCAGCGATATTCCCCGTCCGCCTGCCGAAAGCGTGTTTCTATCTCGAAAGGTTCTCCACTCACCAAGCCCGCCCGCCATTTCTCCATTGTTCTGTCGCGGTCTTCGGGATGAGCTACGTTCATCCAGCCTGAGCCTAGCCACTCCTCCCTGGAAAGACCTGTATAATCCAGCCAACTTTGACTGATGAAATCAACGCAGCCGCCAGGTAGATAGGTCCCGACGAAGGCCGGGATTGTTTCGAGAGTGACGCGAAGTTCCCTTTCGTTTTGCCGGATCCTTTCTTCCGCCTCCTTTGCTGCGGTGACGTCCATCCCCCTTAGCGCTTGATCGGCTCGCTTGTGTTTGGCGATCATAAATGCGGTTTCATGGTTGCCGCCTCAGCAGGCAGCTATCAAATCGGATTTCATGACAACGATTCTCTGGACGTCTGTGTTTAGATCAAATGTACTAATCCCCCCTGACGCTGCCACTTTTGTTTACTCCCCCAAAAAGGGGATTGGAGAATCCTGCAATTGTTTTGTGGTGAGAAGCGAAGCCGCTTCTAGCTTTTTTGGCGAATGGCTCACAAAATGAAAACCAAACAAAGCGAAAACAATTTCAAGGGTGCGCTGCGCAAGATTTTTGGGCGCCGCGGGCGCAAACGCGACCCTCTGCTCGCACTCAACATTTCGGCCTTTAACTTCAGCGACGGATGGCACCGCACCTTATCGAGGCAGGAAAGCGTGCGCCTCTATTCCTAACACATCAAGGGCTATGAGTGCAGCGGAGGGATCGATCGTAGTGAGGGCACCAATCGACAGTGTCTACCAACAATGGCTACGAATTGAAGACTTCCCGAAATATATGCCGGCGGTAAAAGAGGTGCAAAAATTGGATGTCGGCCATTTTTCGATTGTGGTTTCCTTGAATGGAAAGCGGCAGAAAGGCGTGTTCGAGATCATGCTGCAAGTGCCGGAGCGAAGGGTAGCCTGGCGAACACTGGCCGGGAGACCTTCCGAACATTTTGTTTCGGGTGTAGTTTCTTTCGCTTCACGTCCAGATCAAAGTACGGGCGTGACCCTAAAGATATGCCCAGGCTTTGACGGCGCGGTCTCGCGTTGGTTGCACAGTTACCTACGCAACTTCAAAAGATTTATGGAGCATCTCCCGAGTGGGGTACTAGAGAATCCCCCGCATGTGTAATAGCCGCGAAGCGGAAGCGTAACGATCTTCAAGTATGAAAAGGTTAAGATTACTGAGTCTAGTCGGCATCACATCGATCGCCCTTGCTCACGCCGGATGGGCAGCTGGCCACGGCGGGGGTGGAGGCGGCCACGGTGGCGGTGGAGGCGGCCACGGTGGCGGTGGTTTCCATGGGGGTGGTGGCTTCCATGGGGGAGGTTTCGGTGGTGGCGGTTTCCGCGGGGGAGGCTTTCGTAGTGGTGGTTTCCGCGGGGGAGGCTTTCCTCGTGGCAGTGGTCATTTCAGTTCAATGCGAGGCGGCCACACGTTCGGCCGCGGCGGAACTGGTATGTGGGGTGGCCGCAACTGGAGTGGCGGTTGGCGCCATCACGATCGCCGATTCTCTAATGATGTCTTCTTCGGCGACTTCGGCTTTCCGGGGTGGGGCTGGGGCTATCCGTACGGATATTACGGTTACGACTATTATCCGTACGATTATTATGGATACGGCTATTACCCGTACGATTATTATGGATACGGCGGGTACGGTTACTACCACGGTCCGGGTTATGGATACCACTATGGCAGTCGATCAAGGCATTTTCGGAGATTGCGGAGTCGGTGACAAGTTCGGGCTACGCCTTTTCGAGAAGACGTGAATGCTAATGGGGTGATCAACTCGGTGGATGTCGCACTGGTCAAATCCAAAGTGGGTACCGCGCTCCCGCCTTGACGGTAGAACAGATGCGCAGTGTTGCGGACTAGCGTCATCGTCCAAAACAATCTCGTTCCCCGCGAGGAAGAAGAACGAATCGAGTTCCCGCTCGAGTAAGTTGTAGCCGCCTCGCCTTGTCGAGGCGTACGGTGCATCGAGCAGTCCCCTTGGCGCGCCGTAGCTACTGCGAAGGCGGCTTGCTCGATGCCGAAAGTTGGGCGGCTAAGCCGCAATTGTCTAACATCGCCCGGCGGAGCGGTCGATCCACCATCCGCG
>JBAQJG010000165.1:0-2047 GCA_049300145.1 Chthoniobacterales bacterium
ACTCGAACCACTTAATCAGTGAGAGCTTCCCACCTCCGGTCGCGACGATAACGAGGTTCATTACGATGAGCATCGTGTCGTAGCTCCATCCATTTGTTCCGGATTTACCCCAGAAGCCAGTGCGCCAGACGAAAATCTTCTTCTGGATCGCGCCGAGCATTATCAATATCAAACTGGCGGCAGCGAGTTGGGCGAGAACGCCAAAGATCACTCCCAGGCTCCCTGCGACCTCAGCCGCGCCCAGAAAGATCGTGAAGCCTTTGCTCATTCCAATGGCCTTGCTTCGCGCCTCAGGATCCTGGAAGTGTTTCCATCCACTCGTCATGAACACGATCCCAATCATGATGCGCAAAAGAAGAAGCGCGACATCAGTGAAACGAGCCAACTGTGGAAACATCAAGCGCCGATTATACCGCCGCCATGAACCGCGGTATCAAGAGCAAAAGTTCGTGCCTGGTAATTAGGCACTTGCTGAAAGCGTCACTCACAAACGAAGACGCGGCTGAGCTCCCTGTCTCCAAAGAGGGAGCCAGTATTCCCTCATAAGTGGCATCACAAAATCCGCCGGACGCGTCGTGGCCACGATCTGCCAATCGCCGATATCGTCGGATATGAAAATGAACACGTCTGCGAGCGGCCCTGGCGAGATTCGCTCTTACGTTCAACTTCAGCACGAGATTCATGACGCCCTGCGCCAGCAGCATCCCGAATGGATTGAGCAAAACGGGGATTGCCCTACCTGTGAGTCGTACGAGTCGCGCTTTGCAGAACTGCTCGACATTTTTCAATCGAACGAACGTAAGTCGGCGGCCTGATCGAACGCGCCCCATTTGACCGAGTCCGCCCGGGCACCAAACATATATAATGAATACGACCACTACCGGTTCCCGCTCCGTGCTTGGTCCCGGGACGCGGGCTCCCGACTTCACCCTGCGAAGCACACCCGACCAATCGGTGTCGTTGAGCGAGTTCCGTGGCCGGCCGGTGGTGCTCGCTTTTTACCCGGCCGACTGGAGTCCTGTGTGCGGCGATCAGATGGCTCTCTATAACGAAATCCTGGATGAGTTTCAGGAGTTTCAAGCCGAGCTCATTGGCATATCGGTCGATGGCGCGTGGTGTCACGGTGCGTTCGCCAGGCAAAACAAGTTGCACTTTCCGCTTCTGGCCGACTTTGAACCGAAAGGAGCGGTCGCGCGCGCTTACGGTGTTTACGACGAAAGAGATGGCACGTGCGAACGCGCTCTATTCGTCATCAATCCCGACGGAATCATTCACTGGAGTTATGTCTCCCCGATCGGTATCAATCCTGGCGCCGACGGAATTTTGTCCGCACTCGAAGATCTCAAAGTCAAAAGAGGAACGACCGTCGCGACATAATGATTAAATCGCTGACGTTACCGGATCCGGATCGCGACCATATTGTTGGTTCGGCTGATGGATTAATTAAACTGTTGGAATACGGCGACTATGAGTGCCCGTTCTGCGGCGAGGCCTACGCGATAATCAAAGAGATCCAGCGACGATTAGGAGACGATTTACTTTTTGCCTTCCGCAATTTTCCACTAGCCAACATCCATCCGCACTCCGAGCGCGCGGCTGAGGCTGCGGAAGCAGCCGGTGCCCAGGGAAACTTCTGGGGGATGCACGATATCCTATTCGAAAATCAGGCGGCGCTTGATGATGAAAATCTCGCAGCGTATGCAGCCGAGCTCGGTCTCGATGAGGCACGATTAATTCGAGAAGTCACGGCGAGCGTTTATGCGCCACGGATTCGCGAAGATTTCAAGAGCGGGGTGCGAGCTGGGGTGAACGGAACACCGACATTCTTTATCAACGGGGAGCGCTATGACGGAACGCGGGATCTAGAACATCTGCTCAACGCTCTGACTCCGCAGAGCGCCTGACGTTCAGTTCCCAACTCTATCTCGAACGGGGGATTACGAATCACCTCGCGGGTAATATCGGAAAATCTTACGAATGCCCAATGGCTGCCTAGCAGTGCGAGAGTTACGTGTTTGTTGCGAACACAAATAAAGATATGCCAACT
>JBAQJG010000166.1:0-6129 GCA_049300145.1 Chthoniobacterales bacterium
CTTTATGACCACTCCTTCAACCATGGCCAAGGAAAGTCGCAGTCCCCTGCCCTCTGGCGTGGAGGTCTTGGGGGAGATAACGCCGGCTTTCTCTGAAATCTTAACTCCGGAAGCGCTCGCTTTTGTCGCAAAGCTGCAACGTCAGTTCGGCGCGCGGCGCAAGCAATGTCTCGAGCGCCGGCAGGAACGGCAGAGAAGGCTTGATCAGGGCCAAGTGCTCGACTTCTTGCCCGAGACGAAACAGATCCGCGAAGGCGACTGGAAGTGTGCGCCGATTCCCAGCGATATCCAAGATCGACGGGTCGAAATCACCGGACCGACCGACCGCAAGATGGTCATCAACGCACTGAATTCCGGCGCAAAGATCTTCATGGCGGATTTTGAAGACGCGAACGCGCCGACCTGGAGAAACATGGTGGAAGGTCAAATCAATCTGCGCGACGCCATTCGAGGCACGATTAATTTCACCAATCCCGAAGGAAAAAAATACAAACTCAATGAGCAAGTCGCCGTGCTCATGCCCCGGCCGCGCGGCTGGCACCTGGTGGAGAAGCATATGCTGATCGATGGCGAGCCAGTCGCCGGAGGCTTTTTCGACTTTGGATTGTTTTTTTATCACAACGCGCAGGAACTGATCGCGCGTGGAAGCGGTCCCTATTTCTATCTGCCCAAAATGGAGAGCCACCTCGAGGCGCGCCTTTGGAACGATGTATTTCGGCTCGCACAGGAAGAGCTGGGCATTCCATATGGGACTATTCGCGCCACCGTCTTGATCGAGACAATTCCGGCCGCGTTCGAAATGGACGAAATCCTATACGAATTGCGCGATCACTCGGCCGGGCTCAACTGCGGCCGCTGGGACTACATCTTCTCGTGTATTAAACGGTTTCGGAACAAGCGCGATTTCCTGCTGGCCGACCGCGCTTTGATCACCATGACCACGCATTTCATGCATTCGTACTCCCTCCTCTGCATCAAGACATGTCATCGGCGATCAACTTTCGCGATGGGCGGAATGGCCGCGCAGATTCCGGTCAAAAACGATCCCAAGGCGAACGAAGAAGCTTTTGCCAAAGTGCGCGCCGACAAGGAGCGAGAAGCGCGCGACGGCCACGACGGTACATGGGTGGCGCATCCCGGCATGGTCCAGCTCGCGCTCGACGCCTTCAACGCTCTCATGCCGCAAGCAAATCAAATCGATCGCAAACGCGATGACGTGAATGTCGCGAGCAAAGACCTCCTCGATTTCGGACCGAGCGAACCAATCACCGAGCGAGGCTTGCGCACCAACGTCAGTGTCGGCGTCCAATATCTTGAAGCGTGGCTGCGCGGCAGTGGAGCTGTGCCGATCTTCAATTTGATGGAAGACGCAGCCACCGCGGAAATTTCACGCGCGCAGGTCTGGCAATGGATCCGCCATCCTCGCGGCATGCTCGACGATGGCCGGAAGGTAACGAAGGAGTTATTTCGCAGCGTGCTGGACGAAGAACTGGCGAAAATCAAAACGCAGATGGGAGAAAAACATTTCGCCGATGGCAAGTTCGACGTGGCGCGCGAACTCTTCGACCGGATTACGACACACGACGAGTTTGCTGAATTCCTTACCTTACCCAGCTATGAGAAACTCGACTGACACCCGCCGCGGCCGAGGCGCCGATGGCCAACACTCGGCTAATCAGCAATCCCAAAAAAAGATGAGCGCGACGAGCAAAGCAAAAGGGAAAGGAAATTCCGGTGCCGGAAAGAACCGGGAGGAAATGAAAAAAGCCGATCATGATTGGGCCAATAATCCGCGCTGGAAAGGAATTTCTCGTAATTACTCGGTCAGCGATGTTCGGCGCCTGCAAGGCAGCGTCATTATCGAACAGACCCTGGCGCGGCGCGGCGCGGAAAAGCTTTGGAGTTTGCTCCAAGCTGAACCCTTCATCAATACTCTCGGCGCGCTCACCGGGAACCAGGCGCTTCAGCAAGTCAGGGCAGGACTGAAAGCGATCTATCTCAGCGGGTGGCAGGTGGCGGCCGATGCCAATCTCGCCGGCCAAATGTATCCCGATCAAAGTCTTTATCCGGCAAACAGCGTGCCGGCTGTGGTCAAACGAATCAATCAAACTTTGCAGCGCGCCGACCAAATCGCGCGCGTTGAAGGCAAAGACGATATCGATTGGTTTGTGCCGATCGTGGCCGACGCCGAAGCTGGTTTTGGCGGGCCGCTCAACGTTTTTGAATTGATCAAGGCGATGATCGAGGCGGGCGCGGCCGGCGTGCACCTCGAAGATCAACTCGCGAGCGAGAAAAAATGCGGACACATGGGTGGAAAAGTGCTGGTCCCGACGCGCGCGGCCATCGCACACCTCATTGCCGCACGACTGGCCGCCGATGTTTGTGATGTTCCCACGTTGATTCTGGCACGCACCGATGCTAACGCCGCCGCCTTGATCACGAGCGACGTCGACGAGCGCGACCGCGAGTTTTTGACCGGCGAGCGGACGGTTGAAGGATTCTTTCGCGTACGCGCCGGACTGGACCAGGCGATTGCGCGCGGACTTAGCTATGCGCTCTTCGCCGACTTACTCTGGTGCGAGACTTCGCAGCCAAATCTGGCTGAAGCAAAAAAGTTCGCCGAAGGAATTCACGCCCAGTTTCCCGGAAAGCTGCTCGCCTATAATTGTTCTCCTTCATTCAATTGGAGGAAAAAACTCGATAGCGGAACCATCGCAAAGTTTCAGCGTGAACTGGGGGCGATGGGCTACAAATTCCAATTCGTTACCCTGGCCGGTTTCCACGCGCTCAATTACAGCATGTTTCAACTCGCGCACGGCTACCGCGATCGCGGAATGGAGGCGTATGCGGAACTGCAAGAGGCGGAGTTCGCGGCCGAAAAGCGTGGATACAGTGCGACGAAGCACCAGCACGAAGTGGGCACAAGCTACTTCGACGACGTCGCCCAGGTCATCGCCGCCGGTCTATCCTCCACGACGGCGTTGCGAGGCTCAACCGAACAAGAACAGTTTCATTGAACCGAGCAGAGACGGGATCGCCGGCAGCCGCGGCTTTAACCGCTAATGGGATGGGACGTTGGGAAAACGAATGTGAAACTTCAAGCAAAGGTACAGGACCAGGATCGCACCGAGGGTGGAGAAAATAAGACCCGCGGGATGAAATCGTTCATTTGAGGGACGCAAGAAGATATGCGTAACGGCGCCGCCGATGATCGATCCGATGATGCCGAGCACGATCGTCCAGAAAAGCGTCATGTGGACGTGCATGACCGATTTCGCGATAACGCCCGCGATCAACCCGACAAGAATGTACCAAAGTAAGTGAAACATAATTTTTCCTCCGTCGTTTTACCGAGTATGGCCAGGTATCAACGTATCAACATTACGTGCCCAAGCACACATTCGGCCGTATGACCATCCTGGCTCGACCCAAGAGCAAGTGAATCAGGAAGCTCGCCGCGAGACAAGCCCGTTCGATGGCGGACCAGGAAAAACACGGAAAAGGGACTTTGAGCGATCGGCGACCCCGATTTTCCGAAGAGACCGAAGATAGAGAAGAAAAGTACGCGAGGGCGCGCGCGCTCCACTGACTTATTGCGACGGTCGCAGACCGCCGCTACAGGGCAACGATTTAACGATGTAACGCTTTAGCGGTTCAGCGGATGTCAGTGTACATTCGTGGTCAAGGAGTTGCGCGGGGCGTCGAACGAGGGGACACTGCGCGCTTTCCACAATGCTGACCGTTTCCCAACTCTCAAAATCTTTCAGCGGTCGCCCGCTCTTTGACGACGTGTCGCTTCAGGTCAATCGGGGTGACAGGATCGGATTGGTCGGCCCCAATGGCTCTGGCAAATCAACCTTGTTTTCGCTCCTTCTCGGTGATATTTCGCCCGATAACGGAACGATCGCGATCGAGAAGAACGCAACCATCGGATTTCTTCCGCAGGAAACCGCCGCTGCCGGAGACGAAACCGTGCTCGAACTGGCTCTCGCCGTTTCACCCGAGCTTGTGCACGCACAGAAAGTGATCAAGGAGCACGAAGCAGCTGTAGCCGGGGTCGCTGACCCCGGATCGGACGACAGAGCGTATCACAATGCGCTCCATGTTTTCGATGAGCACGGCGGCTGGGAGCTCGAACCAAAAGCAAAACGGGTCCTCGCCGGGCTCGCTTTTCGCGAAACTGATTTCGATCGACCTGCGCGCGCCTTAAGCGGTGGCTGGATCATGCGCGCTCATCTCGCGCGGTTGCTGGTGATGCAACCCGGTCTCCTCCTGCTCGACGAACCGACGAATCATCTCGATCTCGAATCGCTTCAGTGGTTTCAGGAATATCTGCGAACTTATCCCGGTGCGATTGTCATGATCTCGCACGATCGCGAATTTTTGAATCAGCTTGTTGGCGCCATCGTCGAGATCGCGCACGCGAACCTCGTCCGTTACCGGGGCAACTGGGATAATTATGTCGAGCAGAAAGCTGCGCGCGAAGAACAACAGCTCGCCGCGTTTAAGAATCAGCAAAAGGAAATCGCATCGCTCCAGTTATTTGCCGATCGATTTCGCGCCAAAGCGAGCAAAGCATCGCAAGCGCAGAGCAAGCTGAAACAGATCGATCGCATGAAAAAAATCACGGCCCCGGTCGCGCGCGGAAAGACGATCAAGTTCCATTTCCCGCAACCGGTGCGGAGCGGTCTGCGCGTGATCGCGTTGAAAGATGTCGATCATGCCTACGGCAATCTCGTCGTCTATCGAGGACTAAACTTTCACGCTGAGCGTGGACAACGCATTGTCCTCGTTGGTCCTAACGGCGCGGGCAAATCGACGCTTCTCAAGTTGCTGGCCGGCGTATTGCCCGTCCAGCATGGCGTGCGCGAACTCGGACACAATGTGCGCGCAGGTTATTTCTCGCAGAACCGAATCGATGTCCTCAATGCGAGCGATACCGTTCTCGATAGCGCACGTGACATGATCAATCCCGTCTCCGAACAAACCGCGCGCACCGTCCTCGGTTCTTTTTTGTTTCGCGGCGACGATGTTTTCAAGACGGTTCGCGTACTGAGCGGTGGCGAAAAGTCGCGGCTGGCTCTTGTCAGATTATTGCTCAATCCGCCCAACCTTCTGCTCATGGACGAGCCGACGACACATCTCGATGTTGGCTCGATCGATGCCCTCATCGGCGCGCTCAAGCAATATCATGGGACGCTCATCTTCATTAGTCACGACGTTCATTTTATCCGCGCCATCGCCACCAGCGTTTTGCAGGTCACTGCCAATCCAGTCCAATCTAGCGGGCTTGCCACGCCGGAGTCCCGCGACGGCGGAACGAAGGCGGGTGCGCCTCAAGCCGGCGCCCGGCTCACACCTTATCCTGGCGACTACGATTACTATCTGGAGAAGTCGAAAGCCATGTCGGCCCAAGCCGCCCTGACCGCGGGCCAAAATGGGCTAGAGGTCAACGGTCTCGCCGCGGCGAGTAAACTCCAGCCAGATCCGCCAACGGACGGATTCGCCGTGGCGAAGGTCAGAAAGCAAACCGTCCCCGGTTTAAGAAAACAAAAGGAACAGAAGCGTTTGGAAGCGGAATCGCGGAATGCTGTTTCCAAAGCGAGGCGTGATAAAGAAAAGCGCGTCCGCGAACTCGAGATGAAAATCGCGGCATTGGAAGGACAACAAAAAGAACTGGCCACGGCGCTGGAAGATCCGGCCGCGTACCAACCGGGTGGCCGCGCCACTGCGATCAACCGCGAGTTATCGGCCCTAACTAACGACCTAGCACAGGCAACTGGAGAATGGGAAAACCTGACGACTCCGGCATAGCGTTTGTGCGGTCGTTTCTAGGATTCGAACCTCGCCCTTGGAGCCTACCCGCCGTGGCGGGCTGTCGTCCAGGATATTGCGCGCCTGACGGCAGAGTGGGAAAGCGTCACCGCGGTTGGGGAAAAATGAGTTCGTGCCGTTGGGAAGGTCAAGAGCTGAGGGATGAACGATGCTATTCTGGAACCGAAAACACTGAACCCGCCTACGCCGAGGCTTCGGCGTGGCAGGCGCCCACTCGTCGCGCCGTAGCGAAGCGAAGGAGGAACGTCCAACATTCAACGCCCAGTGGCTGCAGCTGATCGATTTAACGATTTA
>JBAQJG010000167.1:0-1927 GCA_049300145.1 Chthoniobacterales bacterium
GGCGAATCTTGCCGGCGCATCCGAATGCAAGATCGGCAACGCACCCGATCGAACAGCGGGGAACCGCCGTCGCATGAAAATGGCCGCGATCGAGACTATCTCCGACGCGAACGGCGCGCTGGCAGTGCGTAATCGAGCCGCGACCGATTTTGCCCAGCTGGTGAAAGCGCGTCTCACGTTGCTTGTCCTGCTTACGACCGCGGTTGGTTATTATCTCGGCGCAAAAAATCCGATCAGTTACGTCGGGCTTTTTCACGTTGTGTTCGGAACGGCGCTGGCGGCGGCGAGTGCCGCTGCGCTCAATCAATGGTGGGAGAGGAGGGCGGATGCCTTGATGCACCGCACGAGAACACGCCCGATCCCCGCCGGCAGAATGCTCGCGCGCGATGCGCTTCTGATTGGCACGCTGCTCGCAATCGCCGGAATCATTTACCTCGCGTTTGCTTGCAATGCGGTGACCGCGTGTCTCGCGGCGCTGACAATTATCTTATACATTTTCGCTTACACGCCGCTGAAACGAATCAGCACCACGAACACGCTGGTCGGCGCAATTCCCGGCGCGATTCCGCCGATCATTGGTTGGGCGGCTGCGCGGGGAACGCTCGATGCCGGTGCGTGGAGTTTGTTCGCGATTCTGTTTTTCTGGCAAATGCCTCATTTTTTTGCACTCGCCTGGATGTATCGTGAAGATTATGCGCGCGCCGGATTTCGAATGATGTCGAGCGGTGATGAGACCGGAGCACGCAGCTCCAGCCAAAGCGTTCTGTTTTGCATGCTGCTTCTCATCGTCGGAGCGGTACCGGCTTATCTCGGCCTCGCGAACGCAATTTACGTTCCGATCGCGTTCGCGCTCAGCGGCTTCTTTATCGCTACGGCCATGCAATTTCATCGGAGAAGAACCGCGCGAGCAGCGCGAGCCCTATTCATCGCATCGATCGTATATCTGCCGCTGCTCCTCGGCGCGCTGGTGCTGACTAAAACATGACCGCCGTCTCAATGCCCCTGAATCGCGCGCCGTCTCGGGGCGCGCTCGTTTGGAAAACGGTGCTGCTCGGCAGTCCCTTGGTTGTTGCGACGGTGTTTTTCTTTGTCTGGCGCGCTCAAGTAAACCATTTCGCCAATCGGGCGGTCGAGTCCTATGGCACGGTTCCACTTTTTCAACTCGTCAACCAAAATGGTCAGCCTTTCGGCTCAGCCCAGTTGAACGGGAAAATCTGGATTGCGGATTTTATTTTCACGACCTGTCCCGGGCCATGCCCGATGATCAGCATGCGGATGAGCGAGTTGCAAAAACCGTTGGAAAAAACGGACGTACATCTTGTCTCGTTTACGGTCGATCCGGCAAGAGACACCCCGAGGGTTTTGCTCGGCTACGCGGAGAAGCTGCAGGCTGAACCGGGCCGCTGGGACTTTCTCACCGGTGCGCAGTCCACGATTTACAATCTTTCGGAGAAGGGATTCAAACTCGCGGTCTCAGATGGGAGCGAGGAAATCGGAAGGCCTGTGCACAGCACCCGAATGATTTTGGTGGATCGACATGGCAAAATCCGCGGCTATTACGATGCGACGGAGGCGGACGCGGTTACAAAGGTACTCGCCGACACGAGCCATCTGCTGCGCGAGCAGCCCAAATAAGTTTAGCCTTGCGGTTCGGGGTGAAGAACGCCCGGTCCTTCGTCGCAAACCAGCCGCAGGTAGTCGCGATATTCGTTCTTCGGTAGGCGATCGATGATTGCTGCAAGATCGGACTGAGTAATGAAACCCATGCGGAGCGCAACCTCCTCGAGACAGGCGATCTTCATTCCCTGTCGATGTTCGATGGTCGCGATGTAATTACTGGCCTCGAGCAGAGTCGTTTGCGTGCCAGTATCGAGCCAGGCCATGCCGCGGCTGAGCAACTTCACGTGCAGCTCGTTCTGTTTGAGAT
>JBAQJG010000168.1:0-1509 GCA_049300145.1 Chthoniobacterales bacterium
AGCTAGCCGCATGAAAATGTTCGACGCCTGTCGCGGTGCCGCCGTGCGCCTCTACATGGATCGTGGTCGATGCGAAATAGAGTTCCGCGGCAGCCAGTGCCTTTTCAAAAACCGGGAATCGAGAAGCTAATTGCCGCGAGATCGAACTCGCAAAGATCCGCGGATCACACCAGCTGGCATCTGCCCTCGAACAGAAATGAATAGCCTGAAGGAAGTTCGGCGAGAAGTGGGTGAGGCCTGAGGGCACCGGCGCCAGGCCCCAAGAGAAATTCACTAACTGAGCGCTGATAGCCGTTTTTCCGAAGCCAGGCGACGCCGTGATTAGAAAATAGCGGTCATGGTCTGACTTAAGCCATTCATCTAGTTCTCGAAAGACCCACTCTCGCCCGACAAAATTCCGAGATCTTTCCCGGACATGCTGCGAGAAATCGATCGCAGACCTCATTCCTTACCCTTGCCGCAACTTCCCAACGCCAGTCGTCTTGCCGGTATCTTTCGATTTGACTGTTACGTTTATCGAACCCTTGGTTTGATCCACTTCTTCAATACCGACCGCTTCGTTGCCGCCTGTCGCCTCAACAGCGATATTGGACATCGGACCGGCTGCGGCCAGCAATTCCGATAGCTGTCGAGTAAACTCAGGGTCGGAATCCACTTTCCTTTTGAGCATGACCTCCAGCGAGCCGACGTAGAGCTCAGGATCCTTCTCGAAATTAGTAACCAATTCGGAAGAGGCTCGATCGTGGCCGAGCAGATGCTTGAGGTTGCCTAAGAAATCTACGGCACGCTCTCCCAGCTTGCCGGCTAAGCCTTCAAATCCCTTCTGCAGGTAGGGTGCTAGAAAAACAAGACTGGTTTGAACCAAGGATAAGTCCATGTGAAATTCCGCCTTTCGCGGGAGTTTACCATTTATCTGGCGCGGTGATCAAGGTTAGGCGGGCGCTGCTGTGCCCTTATCGGTATAGCAACGCGTACTGGTACGGATTGGTTTTGCATCCTCCGTTTTTACCAAAACCCACAGCGTTCTAATACCCACCAGTTTTGGTTGCGGCATTGCCGCGCTGCTGCCCTCCCGAGACCCA
Source organism: Chthoniobacterales bacterium (assembly GCA_049300145.1). Lineage (GTDB taxonomy): Bacteria > Verrucomicrobiota > Verrucomicrobiia > Chthoniobacterales > UBA10450 > AV133. The sequence goes on from JBAQJG010000168.1 coordinate 1,083, forward strand.
GTGTTCGAGCTGTGTCTGTTGGTTTTGTCAATCGCCAGAACCACGATAGTGAACTGCTGTGTCGTGATAACCGGCGCAGCGAAGCTCATCGCTTGACCATTAAACTCCACTGCCGGCAGTCCATTATATACCCCTGGCACCACGGTGGGGTTCCCAGTTGGGAGCGCGGTAGCATTGTTCCCCAGGCCCGATTGGTCGGCCCAAGTTGAGCCATTGGAAGCCAATCCCTGATCGGCTTCCAGCCATAATGTCAAGTTGGTCGTAACCGGCGACAGCCCAGTTGCCGCCCAGCCCGTGTTACTTACAATCAGTCCGACCGCACTCGAGATTAGAATGAATTTGTGACTTAGTTTCATAACAGTTCTGCAGAAATCCGTGGCCGGAGTGAAGAACAATTTTTTTGCTTGTTTCCACGCCTGGACTTCAC
>JBAQJG010000169.1:0-11318 GCA_049300145.1 Chthoniobacterales bacterium
GCGTTTGTTTGCTAGACACACTCTCGCTAAGATCGACACATGAATCACGACGATGCCCACCGCCATCTCTCCGCGACGGATGCACGGATGGCGGAATTGATCGTACGATCGCGCCGCTACAATATCGCGCCTTCGCTGGCCATCCGCCCGTTTGACGCCTTGGCCGAATCGATTGCTTATCAACAATTGAGCGGAAAAGCCGCCGCCACTATCTGGGGCCGGGTTCGCGCCGTTTATCCGAAGAAAAAATATCTCGATCCAAAACTGGTACTGGCGACGCCGGACAGAAAATTGCGCGCTGCCGGTTTGTCCCGCAGCAAGGTTGCGGCGCTAAAAGATCTGGCGGCTAAAACAATCGACGGCACGGTGCCAACCGCGCGCGCCTTGGCCAAGATGACGGACGAAGAAATCATCGAGCGGTTGATTAGCGTGCGCGGGATCGGCCGCTGGACCGTGGAAATGCTTCTTCTCTTCGATCTCGGGCGACCAAATGTTTGGCCTGCGGCCGATTACGGAGTGCAAAAGGGATTGGCCAAGACTTTCGGCAGACGAAAACTTCCGACGCCGAAGCAAATGATCAAGCTCGGCAAGAAATTCCAGCCTTATCGCTCGGTCGCAGCCTGGTATTTTTGGCGCGCACTCGATAAGCCGGAAGTGGCCAATCGTTTCGACTGAAGAACTGCAGCCACCGGCCTATGGCCGGTCCTGTTTTCTAACCAACGACGCACAGCGCCGTGGTTACAACGATTGACTTTGCCGGCCCACCTCACTAAAACGCCAAGATTATGGCGATGATCCACGTTAACCGGGGCGCAACAAGTCTGGGCGCATTTCCTGAAGAAGAAGTTCGCGAAGGGTTGCGCACCGGTCGTTTCGCGCTGAGCGATCTCGGTTGGCGAGAAGGTATGGCCAATTGGCAGACGCTCTCGCAATTTCCGGAATTTGCTGCGGCTGCTGCAACCGTTCCGCCTCCGCCAGTCGGTGCAACATCGACAATCACCCCGTCGGCTATTCCGGCGCCGGCGGGCGGATTGCCATGGGACGACCGGCACGATCGCGGAGTTTTCAATACCTTTATCGAAACACTGCAAATGGTTTTGGGCCGGCCGAGCATCGCCTTCACCGCGATGAAGCGCGAAGGCGGTCTGGCCGAGCCGCTGCTCTACGGGCTGATCGGCGGAAGTTTTGGCCTGATCGCTTATTTCATTTACAGCTTCATGTTCCAGTCATTAGGAATTTTTGCGCAACGAAACCCGTTCGCCCATCTGATCGGCCGGGGCATCGCATCAGTGTTGCTCTTGATCCTGGTGCCGCTCTTTATCGCAATGGGCATGTTTATTAATGCCGCGATTCTGCATCTGTGTCTGATGATTGTGGGAGGCGCAAAGCAGTCGTTCGAAACAACGTTTCGCGTCGTTTGTTTTTCTGCCGGGTCGGTTTACCCGCTCATGATCATCCCGCTCTGCGGCGGCGTTATCGCCGGCGTATGGGGAATCGTGCTTCGTTGCATTGGACTGGCCCGCGCGCATGAAACCGATACCGGACGCGCTGTTTTGGCGGTCTTCCTGCCGTTGATCGTTTGCTGCGGAGGCGGACTTCTACTGGCGATTCTGTTCGGAGGAATCGGCGCCTTGAGCCATTCCTGGAATCATTGATCATTCGCAGATGCAGCTTTGCCGTCGTCGCCTCGCTCCGGGTGAAACCGATCATGAGTTGGTTTGGCTAAGTGTTTCGATCGCTTCGCTTGGCGCGGCGGCGGCGTGGTTCGCGTTGCGGTTGCCCTGGCCGCAATGTTTATTTCACGCGCTGACCGGGCTCCCGTGCGTGACCTGCGGCTCGACCCGATCGGCGATCGCATTTTTCCACGGCCAATTCTTTAGCGCATGGAAATGGAATCCACTGGCGTTTGGATTTTTGTGCGCGTTGTCGAGCTTCGATATTTATGCGTTCATCGTTCTCACCACGCGCGCGCCCCGTTTGCGAATCGCTAATTTGAGTCGGGCGGAGAAAACCGTCGCGCGTTTTCTAACCATCGCGTTGCTCGCACTGAATTGGATTTATCTGCTCTCGCACTGGCGAAACTTTTAGCGCGTCATGTTGTAGAAGTGGGCGTGCCAGTAGCATTGGCTCGATGCTAATAACCTGGCTAATCTAAGACATGCGGATTCTCGTGACCGGCGGCGCTGGCTTCATCGGCTCGCATCTTGTCGAAAAATTACTTTCGCTCGATCACAACGTCGCCATTCTCGACGACTTCAATGATTTTTACGATCCGCAAGTCAAGCGCCAGAATATCGCCGCGGTCGCCAAAGATGTGGCGATTCATCATCTCGATCTTCGCGACAGTGGCACGGTACGGAATTTATTTCATCGTGAAAAATTCGAAGCCATCGCGCATCTCGGCGCACGTGCCGGGGTGCGACCGTCCATTCAAAATCCGCAGCTTTATTACGATACAAATGTCGATGGGACACTGCATCTTCTCGATGCGGCTCGCATGACAGGGGTTGAGCGATTCATTTTCGCTTCCAGCTCCTCGGTTTACGGTAATTCGAAAATCGTTCCGTTTTCGGAAGATCGACAACTCATTCAAACGCTCAGTCCATACGGCGCGACGAAGATCGCCGGGGAGTTTCTTTGTTCAACCTATTCGCATCTTTACGGAATACGCGTGGTGGCGTTGCGTTACTTCACGGTTTACGGGCCGCGGCAGCGTCCCGATTTGGCAATTCATCAATTCACGCAGAAAATTCACGCCGGTAAACCAATCGATCAGTTAGGCGACGGCACCACGCGGCGCGATTACACTTACATCGATGACATCATTCAGGGAACAATGGCTGCGTTCAAGTACGACGGGCCGATGTTCGACATCTTCAATCTCGGCGAAAGCGAAACTATTCAGCTAAGGGATTTGATCGCGGGAATCGAGAACGCGCTTGGGGAAAAGGCAAAGATCAATCGGTTGCCTGAGCAACCGGGCGATATGCCAGTGACCTATGCCGATATTTCCAAAGCGAGAAAATTGCTCGGTTATAATCCATCGACCCGATTGAACGACGGGCTTCCGCGGTTTATCGAATGGTTTCTGCAATCGAGCCTCGCGAAATGAAGGTGTCGATCGAAACTTTGCCGTTCGATCAACGCGCTTGTTTCATTGCCGGCCAGGCCAAGTCCGGCACCACCTTAATGGTTGCGTTGCTCGACAATCATCCCGAACTCCTCGTCCTGCCGGAAGAGACCGCCTACTTCCCAACCGTGCTCACCAAATACGCGCCGCGCGGCCGTCGCGCGCAATTCGATTACATCACCCAGCAATCGCTCTCCAATGTCCTTTTTGGAAGCAGATGCAAATGGGGCAAGCGTGACTATTCCAGTTTTCCGACTGGGAAATTTTATGAGTTGTTCGAACAGGCGGCGTTCGATCCGGCCAACGCGCAAAAGGATTTACTGGTTCTAATGGTGGAAGCGTACGCCGCTACTCTTGGTTGCCCGCTTGAAAATGTGCGCCGCTGGGTCGAGAAAACTCCGGCGAATCGTAATTACATCTCCTCGATCTTCTCGCGATTTCCACAGGCAAAACTGCTCGTTATGCTGCGCGATCCGCGTGCGATCCTGGCGGCGCAAATTGCTCTGGAAAGAACCCGCCAGAGGAGGCGCTTCTCGGTTTATTATGTAATCGCTCATTGGCGAGTAGCGGCAAAACTAGCGAGGCGCGTCCTCAATGGCGAACTTTCGGGGTTGGTCGTGCCTTACGAACAACTTGTGGGCGCACCCTCAACGTCGATGGAAAAAGTATGTGACTATCTCGAGATTACGTTTGATCCGGCGACCGTTTTAACGCCCACGAAGGCGGGCCGGCTCTGGCCGGGCAACTCGGCTGCCCGGATCGGTTTTTCTCAAATCAGTACCGAACCGGTGACGCGGTGGCAGGGTCAACTTTCTGCGGATGAGATCGGGTGGGTGGAATGGCATTGTCGCGAGCTGATGCCAGAGTTTGGATATGAGCCACGGCTGAGCGCGCGCTCTTTGCGACATTTTGTGAAACCGATTCGCGAGGAGCGACCGAAAGAGTATTTGAAATCCCGGCTCTATTCGTTGCGGGACGATTGGATGCGGCGGTAAGATCGGCAACGGCAAAACGATTTTGGGCGCTCGATCCCTTGACACTGGATTTGTTATCGAGCATCCAGCCATCTGCAGGCTCCGCGGAATTTCAGATAAAGAAGCGCGCTTGCAATCGCTCGCTCAACGAGCGATACTCGACGAGAGATGTCGGGAATCTTCTTCGGTCATCCGGGCGTCCGCTCTCCACGACGAGTCAGATTTTTTCAGATTATGATGCGCAGTTTTGCATCTTCGCTGCTTCGTTGGCTGACGGTGGCGGCTGGCGGTTCGACACGAGTCCATTTCCGGCTTGACGAGGCGGAGTTTCCAGCGGCGTCGCAAAGTGCTTGCAGATTGTTTGAACGGACCTTGCCAGGTTCGCGCGCCGTGGACTGTGCATCAATCGATGCGCTCCGCCCATTTAACAATTGGGTAAACCTTGAGGATCAATATGAACTCTTATTCACCCGGGAGACGCCCGCGCCGTTCGCGCGGCGGGTCCCGACGATGGGGCGATCGCCCGCGTTCCCAAGAAACGCGCGCGAAACCGCCCAAGAAAACATTCTGGCAGCGAGTCGCCGCATTCTTTGGAAACGAGAGCGACAAAGGCGCAAAAAAGCCAGCGACCGCGTCGGCCAATGGCACGCAGCCCTCGCGGCCGGCGCGCAGGCCTGAATCGGTCGAGGTAAGTTCGCCGCGTCTTTACGTCGGCAACCTTTCCTTCAACGCCACTGAGAGCGACCTCTTCGAATTGTTCAACGGCGTTGGCCACGTGCAGAACGCAGAGGTCGTGAGTTATCGGCACAACCAGCGCTCGAAAGGGTTCGCCTTCGTGCAAATGCAAACCATCGAGGAAGCCAAGCGCGCCGTGGCGGAATTGCACGACAAAGAATTCCTTGGCCGCAAACTGGTCGTTAGCGGCGCGAAATCGAGCGAGCATCACGCAAGAAGTTAGAGCTAAAGATTCAAAGCCGGGAGACGAAGCGGAGACTGCCGCGCGTCTCCCGGTTTTGTTTTCGAACGGTTGGGCGCGACGGCCCGTCGTGCCGTCGAATTGATGACAGGCGTCTTTTTCGTCGTTGGCCCGACCGCGACCGGGAAATCCGAGCTCGCAGCCGATCTCGCACGCGATTTCGATGCTGAGGTTGTCAGCGCCGATGCGTTTCAAATTTATCGCGGTCTCGATCTTCTGACCGCGAAGCCTGATCGAGCGACGGGCGCAAAGGCGCCGCATCATTTGATCGACACAATGTCGATTCGCGAAGAGATGAACGCGGAGAAATTTCGTCGCCTGGCGCTTGCCACGCTCGACGAAATTCATTCGCGCAAGAAAGTCGCAATCGTCGTCGGCGGGAGCGGGCTTTACATCAAAGCGCTAACCCATGGGTTGTCGAATTTGCCCGAGGCGGATCCAAGTCTGCGCACGCAATTAAATCGATTAACTCTCGATCAATTACGCGGGCGCCTTGTCAATCTTGATCCGAAAGCGATGGACAAGATTGACATAAAAAACCGGCGCCGCTTGGTCCGCGCTCTCGAAATTTGTCTCATGACCGGTCGCCCTGCTTCCGCGCAACGCACGAAATGGAAAGCTGTAGGGACCGCCGCCGCCAGCGGCACGGGCAAACGCATGCCAGACGCAACACGATCTGCCCCGAAAGCATTCGGGGCCTCTACAGGCGTTCTTGTCTTTCGCGACCGCGATGAGCTTTACCAGCGAATCAATCAGCGAGTGAACGCGATGTTCCAAAATGGCGTCATCGAAGAAGTGCGTACGACCGGTGCAATGAGCGAAACTGCGTCGAAGATGATTGGTTTGCGCGAGATTCGTGAGTTGCTCGACGGGAAGATGTCGGTCTTGCAATGTGTTGCCCAAATTCAACAGGCGAGCCGGCGTTATGCCAAAAGGCAGTTGACCTGGTTTCGGCGCCAAACTAATTTTGAACCGCTGAATTTATCGCTTCTAAGTCACCACGAAGCCGTGAAATGGATTTCGCAAAGAGCTTCTCGCTCTCTTGCGCAAGGGAATGATTGAAACACGCCCGAAAAAAACACGGGAGCGCGCTCTGTTAATTGGCCTCGAGAAAGACGGCGTCTCGAAGTGGGACCTGCGCGATTCGATGGAGGAATTGCGCGAGCTGGCGAACTCGGCCGGAGCGGAAGTGGTCGATACCATTACGCAGAAGTTGCCGAAGCCAACTGCGCCTTATTACATCGGCAAGGGCAAAGCGGAATTGATCAAGAATTCGCTGCAAGATCGACACGTTACTTCCGTGATCTTCGACGACGAACTTTCGCCGGCACAGGGACGCAATCTGGAAACTTTGCTCGCGCGCAAGGTGCTCGATCGCACGCAACTGATTCTCGACATTTTTGCCCAGCGCGCGCGCAGCCGCGAAGGCCGGTTGCAGATCGAGCTTGCCCAATTGCAATATCTTCTGCCCCGTCTTACTCGCATGTGGCATCACCTTTCTCGGCAAACCGGTGGAATCGGCACCCGCGGCCCCGGTGAAACGCAGTTAGAAGTCGATCGTCGTCGCGTGCAGGAACGGATCGCGCGACTCGAGCGCGAGCTTGAATCAGTCCGCAAAACGCGCGCCGTGCAACGTCAAGGTCGCAAGCGACATCAATGGCCAGTCGCCGCGGTGGTTGGTTACACGAACGCGGGCAAATCGACGTTGCTGAATTTGCTCACCGGCGCGGACGTTGTCGCCGTGGACAAACTTTTTGCCACCCTCGATCCGACCACCCGCAGTTTTGTTTTGCCTAACAAACAGCGTGTTTTACTCACTGATACGGTCGGTTTTTTGCGCAAGTTACCGCACACTTTGATCGAGTCATTCAAGGCGACGCTCGAAGAAGTGAGCGAGGCCGATCTACTCATTCATATTGTCGATCTTAGCCATCCGCGCGTGGATGAGCAGATGGACGCGGTGGACGCGGTAATCAAAGAGATCGATGCCTTCGGCAAACAGACGCTCATTGTTTTCAATAAGATCGACCGTTTCAAAAACCGGGAGTTGGCCGACATTTATGCGAAGCGATTTCCGGGCAGCGTGGCAATCTCTGCGCGCACCGGCGAAGGAGTTGATAAATTAGTGCATGCGTTGCAGGAAGCGCTCAGTTCCTGGCGCCTGCGCACCCGCTTCCGCATTCCGTCAAATGAATCCGCCTTGATCGCGGAGATCCACCGCGTTGGTCACGTCCTTGAATTAAAATACGAAGAAAACGACGCCTTAATCGTCGCGCACGTTCCGTCAGAGCTTGCACAGAAGCTGGAGCGGTTCGCGTTGTAGCCGCGGGCGCCCGCAGCTACAACGAAGAACGGGCATTGCAAGATCGACCCCGAAGGGAATAATGCGCGCATGACCGCTCGGGAACGCGTGGCGCAACTGCTCGACGTTTGGCCGGAAATTTATCCGGACGCGCATTGCGAACTCTATTTCAAAAATCCGCTGGAGCTGCTCATCGCGACAATTCTTTCCGCGCAATGCACGGACAAGCGCGTGAACATAGTCACGCCCGCATTGTTTAAGAAATTCCGGACGGCGGCGGATTACGCGAAGGCGCCCCAACTTGAACTGGAACGTGCGATTAGATCGACCGGGTTTTTCCGGAACAAAGCGAAGAGCATTCGCGCGGCAACATCGACAATCGACAAAAAGTTTGGCGGTAAAGTTCCCGATTCGATGGAAGAACTGCGCGAATTGCCGGGTGTCGGCCGAAAAACCGCAAACGTCGTGCTCGGCAATGCGTTTGGGAAGAACGAAGGGATCGTAGTGGACACGCACGTGGCGCGTTTGTCGCAGCGGCTCGGCCTAACGAAACAGAAAGACGCGGAAAAAATCGAGCGCGATTTGATAAAACTCGTTCCGCGCAAGCATTGGACGAACTGGAGTCACTGGCTCATCTGGCATGGACGGCGCCGCTGTTACGCTCGAAAACCGGATTGCGGGCATTGCGAAGTTTTTCGACTTTGTCCGAGCGGCAAAATTTTCCTGCGAACCGGAGAAGCAAAGAAATCCGAGGCAACCGTCGATTGATTTGCGTTCTTAGCCCAATTCAGGCGGTTCGACGTGCGCGTGATTTCCATCGCGCTCCGCCGTTTTGCGGATGCGCTGAAATTGTTTTTCGAGCTCTTTCAAGTCTTCGTCGGAAAGTTCTTCCAGATCGACAAGCTCATTTCGAGCACCTTTGAGGGCGCGGATGATCTCATCCAGTTTCAAGTGGACCGCTTTGGCGTCGCGGTTCTGGGTGTTCTGAATCAGGAACACCATGAGAAAGGTGATGATCGTTGTGGCCGTGTTAATAATGAGCTGCCAGGTATCGGAGAAATGAAAGGTCGGACCGGTGAAGATCCAGACTAGGATGACAAGCACAGCTCCGGCAAAAGCCCAGGCGCTGCCAAGGATCATGGACGAACGACGTGCAAAGACGCGAAACGCATCGCTGACCACGCAAAAAAAGTTCCGTTCCTTTTCTTGCTCCATTAACTTTTCGATTTGGGTCTCCCTCATGATGCCATTTTTGTTTCGAACGCGAGTTTGAAAGTGCGTGCATAAGATCGACGATGCACGCCTGACCCTGTCGCTGAAGCCGGCGTTGATTTTCCTCCCGGTTTAAGGAAAACTTACGAGCCGAGTTCATGCAGCACATCACCGCTTTTTCCCGACCGCAAACTGTCCCGGCCGTTCCGGCTGCGATGTCGCGAAAGAATTTTTGGATTCTGGATAGCTGGCGCGACCTGATTCTCTACGTCTGCACGCCGCTGTTGCTCGTGCCGATGTTCGTCCTGGCACAGGCGCGTTGGAGCGCGGAAGACATTTATCTTTTTGTCGCTGCTTTTGGCGCGATGGGTCACCACTTGCCAGGAATGATTCGCGCCTACGGCGATCGTGCGTTATTCCAGCGCTTTAAGTGGCGTTTCATTTTTGCACCGATCTTTTTGGTGGTCGTCTGCGTGATGTTTTTTTGGTGGGACCTTAAAGGTATTGTGCTGATCGCCTTCGTCTGGGGCGTTTGGCACGGCATGATGCAAACGTATGGGTTCTGTCGCATCTACGATGCCAAGGTGGGCTCATTCGCTGCGCTGACGCGTCGCCTCGATTTCGCATTGTGCGGGATCTGGTTTGGCACCGCCGTCCTTCTTTCGTCGCAGCGAATGACGGATACGCTGGACAGCTATTATTCCGCGGGCGGACCTTTCATTCCGCCCGGACTTCTCCGAGGGGTGCAGCAAGGGGCGTTTACATTGGCCCTCGCAGTTGCAGGCCTATTCCTGGCAAATTTTATCTGGATGTGGATCCGCGGGAAGCGGCCAAATCCGGTAAAGCTTGCCCTTCTCATCACGAGCATTTCTTTTTGGTGGTACTGCAACAACATCGTGGCCAGCGTTCTCGTTGGCATTGCGTTGTTCGAAGTATTTCACGATGTCCAGTACCTCTCGCTGGTTTGGATTTATAATCGTAAACGGGTTGAGACAGACAGCTCGATTGGCGGATTTATGCGTTTCGTGTTCCGGCGCAGCGGCTCGCTGGTCGGTCTTTACGTGGGTCTGATCTTCGCCTACGGGGCACTCGGTTATTACAAGTCGAGCATCGGAATCGACGCGATCAAACGCATTCTCACCGGTGTGGTGACGGCGTCGGCGCTCCTGCATTTTTATTATGACGGGTTCATTTGGAAGGTACGAGAGAAATCCACTCGACAATCTCTCGGCATCGGCGGCGGCACAGCCGACGTTTCGACAAATGGTTTTCTCCCGAGTTGGGTCTTGCACGGCGCGAAATGGGTGGCTGTTTTTGTCATTCCGCTGGGGATACTCTGGTTCAGGGAGATGCGCGTCCCTCAGAGTCAACTCGAACGTCTCGCCTCGATCGTCGCCGATCTTCCGGTTGGTGCGCGGGCGCATTTCAATTACGCCACCGCTCTGCAAGAAGCTGGCCGCCTCGATGAAGCGGCCGAGGAATTTTCCACTGCGCTACGTTTTAATCCCCGTTCCGCAAAGGCGCATGTCAATCTGGCGGCAGTCCTGATTGGCAAAGAGAAATTGGAAGAGGCGCGGACCCATTTTGAAGAGGCGTTGCGGATCGAACCTAACAACGCCGAGTTCCACTCCGGTTATGCCTATCTTCTGGAGCGACTCGGCCACCCCGAGGAAGCCGAGGCGGAATGCCAAGCTGCCGTCCGGGTAGAACCAAAGTCCGCGCTGGCCTGGCATAGCTACGGCGCCTTCCTGGAAAAACAGGGGAAGCTGGAGGAGGCAATTGCGCAGTATCGGCAGGCTGTGCAGGTTGATCCTCATTTGGGTGATGCTCATATCGATCTCGCAAGTGCGCTTTTCGTAAAGGGCGATTTGCCGGAAGCGAAGGCGCATTTTCTGGAGGCCTCCCGGCTCGAACCAAAGCTCGCCCAACCTCATAACTACCTGGGGAAAGTTTTCATGCGCGAAGGGAACGCTTCCCAGGCGATCGTGCAATTCAAAGAAGCGTTACGTCTTCATCCCGACTTTCCAGAGGCCGAGGAAAACTTGCGCATCGCAAAGGCTAGCGACCCTCAGTTTCTTTTGCAATCGCCCAAGTAGAATCTTTGATTGCCCGCGCTCTGCATCTCAATCTGGATGACGCGTGGCGGGATCAGCCGTTTGGCCTGCCCATCGTTGATGCGTGTGAGCAGGGGCCGCAACTTCGCTTCTCCGCGCCGCCGCGCTTGATCGACAAGTTCTATCGCGAATTTGAATCGCGGCTCGCGCCATTTTTGCTTTATGGCTCGGGCGATTTTCACCATCTGAGCGCGCTCTGGATCCGCCGTGTCGCCCAACCGCTCATTGTTGTTTCGTTCGACAATCATCCCGATTGGGACATTCGCCCGCCGAAGTGGTGCTGCGGCGGCTGGATCAATCGTGCGCTGGAGCTCCCGCATGTGCGGCGCGTCAGCGTTTGGGGCTGCGGCAATTTTGAGTGCTGGTGGCCACGACAAGTTTTTGGAAATCGCCGCGCGGAACGCGCCGGCCGTCTGGAAGTTCATCCCTGGGCCGATCAGCGGCCGATGAAAGATCGACAGCGGCCCGGAGCGATTTTGCGCGAGAATTGGCGGGAACATTTTGAAGGATTTGTTAGAAATCTCGACGGAGCGAACGTTTACGTTACGATTGATCTCGATTGTCTTACCGCAGGAGAAGCAGTGACAAACTGGGAGAGCGGCCGGTTTAC
>JBAQJG010000170.1:0-1678 GCA_049300145.1 Chthoniobacterales bacterium
TCCAGGAGCATGGAAGAGGAAGGAATCTTTTTTTTCTCTTACTGAAAACTGATAACTGATTACTGATTACTTTAAAATGGCAGCCACCCTCACACCACCCGGAATGATCGACATCACTCTCGATGGCCAGCCCGTCCGCGTACCCGCTGGCACTAGCGTTTTCGATGCCGCGCGCATGAACGGTATCACCATCCCCACGCTTTGCCATCTGCAAAATCAGACCCCCGTGGGCGTCTGCCGCCTATGCGTGGTAGACACCGGCGCGCGCGTTCTCGCCGCCTCCTGCGTCCGGCCGGTCGAGCCCGGCATGAAAGTCGTCACCAATTCTGAAAAAGTCTTGGGCGCGCGCAAAACCCTCCTTGAACTTATGATGTCCGATCATCCTTCCCCTTGCGCGCGCCAGCAGAATTCCGGGGACTGTGAATTGGAAACGCTCGCGAAAGCCGCCGGCGCTTCACAACCGCGCTTTGCAAAACGCACAATCGCCCGCGGCAAAGATGATTCCTCGTTGGCAATCGCCGTCGACCACGACGCTTGCATTCTTTGCGACCGATGCATCCGCGGCTGCGACGAAGTGAAAAGCAATTTCGTCCTCGGCCGCATGGGCAAAGGCTATTCCGCCGGCATCGCCTTCGATCTCAATTCGCCGATGGGCGATTCCACTTGTATCTCCTGCGGCGAGTGCATGGTTTCCTGCCCAACGGGTGCGCTCACCAACAAAAGCGTCGTGGGCACCGCGATTGCCGCCGGTCCAGGCACGCAGGGATTCGAAGCCGAGGATCTCTTGCAGATTCCCGTTTTCAAAGGCGTCTCCGGCACGTTCCTCGAGCTCAATCGCGGCGCTATCGTCAACCGCCGCTTCCGCAAAGGCGAAGTCATCTGCCGCGAAGGTGAATTTGGTTCCACCGCTTTCTACATTCTCGAAGGAAAGGCCAAAGTCTCCATCTCCACTCCCATCGCCCACGTCAAAACCCAGGGCGGCGCAAGAGGTTTCTTCAAACGGCTGACCAGCACTCTCGTCGCGCGCGAACAAGACAAGCGCGAGGAGGAGGTGCGAGACAGAACCATTCCCATCGACGCCTCCGTCGATCTCGCTTATGGCAATCCGGTCGCCGAACTCGGCCCCGGCGATCTCTTCGGCGAAATGACCTGCATGAATTTTTATCCGCGCTCTGCGACCGTTATTGCGGAATCCGATGTTGTCGCATTCGAAATGCTGCGCAACGTCCTCGACATCATGTTGAAGAACAAAACTTTCCGCGGCCAGCTCGACCAGACCTATCGCCGCCGCGCTCTCGAAAACCATCTTCGTGGCGTGCCCATGTTTGCGGACCTGTCGCCCGATTTTATCGAGCATCTCAAAGAGAGCGTCGAATTGCAGCGCTTTGCACCGGGCCAGACGATTGCCCTCCAGGGCGATCCTGCCGACAGTTTCTATCTCGTGCGCATCGGTTTCGTAAAGATTTCAGAGAATTACCCTGGCGGCGAGATGGTTCTCGCGTATCTCTCTCGTGGCGACTACTTTGGCGAAATCGGCCTCCTCGGCGGCGGCGTTCGAACTGCGACTTGCACTGCTCTCGATCACGTCGAACTCGTTCGAATCTCCGGCGATGATTTCCGCGATATGGTCGCGCGTTTCCCCAGCGTTCGAACCGGTCTCGAGGCCGTTGCCGCAGAG
>JBAQJG010000171.1:0-16025 GCA_049300145.1 Chthoniobacterales bacterium
ACTTTGTACATCTTGGCGATGGAAGTGAGCGTCTCTCCGCGCGTGACGGTGTGCGTGTTGCCGTTGGCGGGTCGGGGCGGCTCGGTCGAAGTGGCGCCAGTGGCGGGCGGTGGCGCGGCTTCGCCGATCATCACTCCGGGGCGGATGTGAGCGATCTGTTGCTCGAGCTTGAGAATTTGCTGAGAAAGAGTGTCGATCTTGGCGTTTTGCGCATCGATTTTTCGTGCCAGCGCTTCGAGTTGGGCCGCGTCAGATGAGGCGGCGGGCGTTTGAGCAGGGGTTTGTCCAGACAGGATCCAGCCGAAGAGCACGGCGAAAAAAAAGCCGACGACCCTTATCGTGAAGAGCTTCATCGTTCCAAATCTTGGCATCAGGCGCTTTCTCTGGCAAGCCTGCCGGAACCAGAGAGGACGGCGGGGCGCCGCAGTTTGCCTTTCCAGCATTTCTTCTTAAGTTTTTTGTATGCCCGAGCGCACCCAAAAACCAATCGATCCGGTTCCGTGGGGTCCGAAACAAGGCGATGGCGGCGGGCCGCGCTCGCCCGACGTTTCGCGACCGGACACAAAAGATCTTTTAAAAAAGATGCGCAAGGTCGACCCCAATCAATCGAAGCGCTACCGCCAACGTACGGGCCAGTGATGGAACCGTCTCTGGTGGCGCTCGAGCAGAGTTTTTCCGGCGCGAGTGAAGATTTTCCCGCGCTGCTGCGACGCAAAGGGCTGCTCAGTCCGGCGGCGACGGTCGATCTGAGCGCAGGGGCGCCAAATTCTCGCGAGCAATCGTGGAAGCCGACAGAGGCGACCACGATTTTGGCGTTTAAGTTTTCCGGTGGCGTGCTGGTCGCAGGCGATCGGCGCGCGATTTCTGGCAATACCGTGGTTTATGATCGGGCGGACAAAGTCCTGGAGATAGATCGGCATTCGATCATGGCGATTGCGGGCGTGCCGGCGACGGCTTGGGAGATGGCGCGCGTACTCGAGCATTCATTTCAATACTTCCGGCGGACACAATTGCAGGAGATGAGTGTCGATGGGAAAGTGCGCGCTCTGTCGAAACTGCTGCGCGACAATTTTGGATTTGTCATGCAAGGCGTTGGCATGGTCGTCCCGATTTTCGCGACCTTCGATTTCAATTCCAACCCCGGGCCACGGCTTTATTTCTACGATGCGATGGGAGCGCAATTTGAAGTGGCGGATTACGCGGCCACTGGATCGGGATCGCCGGCGGTGCGCGGCATCCTTTATTACGAAAATAGTTGGGGCGCGAAGCGGTTGCAAAAATTGAGCGAAGACGAGGCGGTGACGATTGCACTGCGTGCGCTCGATACGGCGGCCGATTCCGATACGGCGACTGGTGGCGTCGATCGCAGCGGGAAAATTTATCCGCTCATTAAAGTTGTTTCGCGCGAAGGCATCACCACGCTGCCGGAGCGTAAGATCGCGGCGGTCTTTAAGCAAACAGTGGCATGATCGAAGAGCCGTATCGTTGGGTCGAAGCGATCGCGAACCGCCGCGAGTACATCGAGACGCAGTTGGCTTCGGGCAGTCCGATCGCGGCGGTGGGTTATCGCGACGGGATTCTGTTTCTCACTCTCGGCCGGGCGCGCCAGAAACTCTTTGAGATTTACGATCGCATCGCCATGGGCGCGATTGGTCATCCCGGGGACATTGAGCGGCTGCGGATGGCCGCGATCGAACTGGCCAGCACGGAAGGTTTCACGCGATCGGCGGGGGACGTTTCACTGAGACGCTTGGCGCATTATTCGCTCAGCCCTGTAATGAAGAACGCTTTCGAACAAGTTTATGGCGCGCCTTTTTTGACGCGGATGCTCTTCGCCGAGGTTGGCGCCAAGCCGGAAGAAGATTTGTTTTTGCGGGTGGAGTATGACGGGGCGATCGCAACCAACGGCGCAACCTTCGCGCAAGCCCGGCAGGATTTCGCGGTTCTGAGCGGAACGGGGAAATCGACGGAGCTGATGGAATCTTTTCTCAAGATCGAACACGCGCCCGGTGCGCCATTCGAAGCGGCGCTGAAAGTCGCGCTCGACGCGTGGAGTATCGGGCATATGACGTTACAGAAAAACGACGCGAAAGAACTTCCGGAGCGTGCGGCCCTCACGAAACATCGAGAAGAACAACTTGCCGTTGCCGGCATCGAAGCGGCCATCCTCGAGCGCGACGCGAACACGGCGATTCGATATCGGGCCCTATCGGATGAAGAAGTGCGGGCGTCGATTCAGCAGTAGCGGAGGAAAGGATGTTCCGGGCACGATTTGGAATGCCGCGGGCGTTGCGAATCACCGTGGCCTGGTTAGGGCTGCTGCTCATGATTGGGTCGTTCGCATGGTTGCAATGGACTTCGAAATCAAAGGCCCCGACATCCACGCGAGCGCCTGCGCCACATGAACCGTTTACGGTGGTGGTTCTCGATCCCGGGCACGGCGGTCAGGATTCGGGCGCGAAGGTTGGGAACATGCTCGAGAAAGACCTCACCCTGGACGTGGCGCATCGGGTCGATCGATTGTTGCAGGCGCAGGGTCTGACGACCGTGATGACGCGCGTCGGCGATGCCTACGTCTCGCTGGTCGAGCGAGCAGCGCTGAGCAATCGCGTGCCGAATTGCGTTTTCGTCAGCATTCACTTCAACGAAGACAACAAGCCGGTGGCCAGCGGGGTGGAAACTTATTACGCCGCCCATCAAGTCACGCCGGGCTTATCCGTGGCGTCGTGGTTTCCTTTTTTGTGGCGAGCGATTTCCGCATCGTCGAATGTAGAAAGCCAAAGCCTGGCCGGATTCATCCAGGAAGGGTTGGCGGCGCGAACCCAAGCGGTGAATCGCGGAACGAAAGCCGAGCAATTTTTTGTGATCGCGAATGTGCGGCACCCAGCGGTCTTGGTTGAAGGCGGATTTCTCACCAACAAGGACGACATGGCGAAACTCGCCAGCGATGATTATCGTGAGCAAATGGCGGCGGCGATCAGCGAAGGCATCATTCGTTATCGCGATCTCTTAAAAGAACGCCAGGCGACGCTCGCCGTCAGTGCACCAGAGACTGCCGAATAACCGCCTAATAGCAGCGTCCAATCATCACATCGCGATGAGGATTAAGATCGCCATTCTGATTTTGATTGTTTCGGTTGGAGCGATTCGCGCGGACCAAAGCATCGAGAGCCTGCAGCAGGCGCTGAAAGAGCAGGGTTTTTATTACGGAGAAATCACAGGCGAGAAAAATGCGGATACGACTGCCGCGATTCGGCGCTTTCAAATCCGCCACGGTTTGCAAATCACCGGCGAGCTGAACGAGGAAACCCTTCGCTTACTCGGCAGCGCTGCTCCGTCTGCTTCTCCGCAACCGGCAGCGACGCGTGCTCCGTCGGCGAATGCGGGCACGTCCGAATTACGCGATGAATCCTCGCCACAAACCCCGCCGATCAATCCGGCGACCGTTGCCCCTCCGGCGGACGGGTTGTTCGCCGGCACGCCTTATGAGAATGCGTCGCCCGATGTGCAACGCAATGTCGTGGTCTCTGCGCAAATCGCGCTGGCGCAGCACGATCTTTACCGCGGCGAGATCGACGGAATTTATGGTTCGGCCATGGAATTTTCGCTGCGGGCTTATCAGGCGCGTGTTGGGCTTCCGATTACGGGCCGGTTCAATTTGGAAACGCTCGCTGCGCTTAGGTTGTTACCCGGCGCGCACACGCCGGTTTTCACTCCGCGTCGGCCAGTCGTGCGACCCCGTCCCGAATGGGGACCACCCGTACGCGGCGAATGGATTCGGCCGTAGATGTCGGCCTTTCGGTGGATCGAGCAGTCCCTTGTCCGCCAGTCGGACGGACTCGTCCTGTGGCGAGCTCGATGTTAATTTAGGCGGCGAAGCCGCACTTGTTTCAGCATCGCCCCCGAAAGCGTTCGGGGCCGATCCATCTAATGTTTCATTTCTTCGAAGCGGACCGACTGCAATTCGGCGAAAACTGTGCCGACAAAAATTTGCGCTTCAATTCGCAGGAGGATGCGATCGGAGTCGTCAGACACCCAGATGGTGGCACGACGGAATTTACGGTGCGGTTGCAATTCGAGATTCTTGCCGAGTCGGTGGAGTTGCAAATCGATTTTGAGTGCGTTGTAAGTGCCGGCGCGCACCGAGATTTTCTCACGACCAATTACAGTGACGGTGACAAGATAAGCAGAAGTCGCGGGATAAACGACGATCCGGTGGACGTTGCCATCGCCGAGCGGTTGACTGCGCAAATAAAGCAGAGCCGAATGCAAATCGAATAGATTCGGAAAACTAAATTCATGGGTTTTTGCGCGCTCAGAGCCGGTTCGACCTTCGGTCCTTGCCCGCGTGACGCCCTTGGCGGTGAAAGTAAGATGCGTAGTAAATTTTTTTGATCGATAGCTTTCGGTCTGCGTGGTTTCGACTGGACGCAGCGTTTCCGCATCGGCGAGCGCGTGATAATTCACGTCCAATTTCCATAAGGCGCGGACGAAGCCGGTTGTGCGGCCTGTTCCCTCGAGTTGGAACCGGCTTTCGGACGGTTTTGTAAAATGGACTTCACCAGTAGCCGCGGTGAATCCAGCCCAGCCGAAATGATAGGCGGCCCGGAGTGGTCGGAGCTCGGGGAAATTGCCAGGCGGATCTTTGATGAGGGTTGACTGCCAGTTTCCCCCGAAAGCTTTCGGGGTGAAGCACGAAGCGAGAAGGAGAAACAGGGCGATCCCGGCAGAAGGCGCGGGTAAAAACGCGCCGCTGCGTCTCGTGCAGTTGTAGTCCCCGCTCTCCGAACAGCGCGACGCGCGGGTAAACAACACGATCAAAAAATCACCTTTGGGCCGCGCCTCATAGAGGCCTCTACACCGCCGCGGCCCCGCGGTGTGTTACTTTGAATATCGAAGCCGAAGCTAAGGTTTGGAAGCTTTCGCGGGGGTGGGGGGCGGGCTTGTCGCCGTCTTCTCACTTGGGCTTAAGCTGGTCGCACGCCCGGGTTTGTTCAGGACGGTAATGATATCGCCTGTGAAATCGACATTATCGGGCGCGTACATCAAAACCGGCACGCCATTGAGGCTCATGCCGGATTTGTCGAACACCAGGTCCATGCGGTTGGTCTTTACCTTTTCCATCACTACGTCGGTGATTTCTTTCACGATGCCCTCGCGCATTCGCATCGCCTGCTCCTGTAACTGCCGCTCGCGCGTTTGCCGGAACTCGGTGATTTCGCGCTCCATGTTCTTAATGTTGGCGATCTTGTCGTCGCGCTCCTTCGCTTTTTGCGTCTTGGCGTCGGCACTCAGCGCTGGCGCATCGAGCTGCTTGTTCAAATTGTTGATTTCATCGAGCGCCTTCTTGTAGCCATCGGCTCGATCGTCATACTCTTTCTTGGCGGCGTTTTTGGCCTCGTTAATCTTCGCCTCCGCATCCTTGGTCTTGGTGTATTCCTTGAACGCGCGTTGCATTTCGACCGTGCCGATTTTGAGTGTGCCCTGGGCGTACGCCGCGATGGGAAGCGCAAGCAAGGAAGCCAAGGCTATGGAAAGGAGCTTTTTCATAAACACAGTTAAAACAGGTGGCCGGAAAAGCGTTAGACTGCAAGGACAAATATTCGTTCAAAATTGATAACCGACGCTGAAGTTAAATTTCCCGCTGCCGGTGGTTCCAGCTTTTTGCACGGGAATGCCATAGTCGAGGCGCAAGGGACCGATCGGTAGATCAAGTCGAATTCCAACACCGAAGTCGGAGGCGATATTGTCGTATGAAATGGGCACCCTTGGGGGCTTTGTTGAGCCAAATGGTCGTGGCTTTGCAGGGATGAACAGCGTTTGTTCGCTGAAATCCCAGGCGTCGGGGTTTACAAAACCGATGTCGTAAAAAATTGCGCCGCGCGCTTTTTCGATAATCGGGAACGTCCATTCCACCGTGGTGCGTGCCATCGATTTGCCCCCGAGAGGCTCTTTATTGAAGTCCTTGGGGCTGATATCGCGATAGTCAAAGCCACGTAAATTGTTTGAGCCGCCCAGGAAAAGCCGATCGAAGATGCGGACATCGCTGCCTCCGCCCCAATTATTAACCGTTGCGATTTCGCCATTCAACAGCAGGATCGTATCCCACCACATGTGGAAATACTGGGACGCTTCCGCGCTCCAGCCATAAATCTGGTCGTTCCCGCCCAGAAACCCGCCGGCTATATACGGCGAAATGGTTATGCGCTGGCCAGTCCGCGTTAGCAAAGGATTATCGCGCCGGTCAAAGACGATACTGCTGTATATTTGGCTCTTCGTCTGTGCGCCCAGCTCCTGGGCAAGGTCTGGCGAGATGCTGGCAGCAACATTGAAGATATCCAACTTTTCCAGACGGTAACCCAGCGTCGAATATATATAGGAACTGAGCGGCTTGCGCGCCTCCAGAACGAATCCGTAATCGCGCTGGTTATAAAGCGAGCTCAAGTAATCCGCCTCGCTGTAAAATAGCTGGCCACTGACCGAGAAAGGGCGATCGAGAAACCACGGCTCCGTCACGATCAGAATGAAATCCTTGCGTTGCGTGCCGTACTGCACGCGCAGTCTGAACTTCTGACCGGCGCCGGTGAACGCCGGCCAATTTCGCAAATCGAAGTTGCCTTGCGTGAGCTCCGCGAAACCGACCAACGAATCAACTGTGCTGAAACCACCGCCGAAAGTGAATGAACCGGTGCGTTTCTCGTCGACCTGGACCGTTAAATCTTTGCGACCAGCCACACCGGTATCGTCCGGATAGGTTTCAACTTTGGAGAAGTAGCCCAGGTTCTCGAGGCGCTTTTTACTCACGTCCACTCGCACGGTGTTGAAGACGTCGCCCGGCGCGACGAGCACCTCGCGGCGAATGACTTTGTCTTTTGTGCGCGTGTTGCCCACGATGTTGATCCGCTGCACAAAGAAACGATCGCCTTCTTCGATTTTGTAATGAACGTCGATTCGGCCAGGCCCGGCCGGCGCGCCTTCCGGCACGATCAAAGTGTCAACATATCCGCCTGCGCCGTAGGCATCGGCAACCGCTTTCGCATCGTCGTGCAAGGCCTTTGGCGAATAGATGGCGCCCTCCTTCATCTTGAGCAGCGCGCGAATCTTTTGTTCGGTGGTGGCCGCGTACCCTGAGATCGAAATTTTGCCGACATGATATTGCGTCCCTTCCGTTATCGCGATGGTGATGATCATCGGCCCGTTCTCGCGCTCCTTCCGAACCCCTTTCACTTCCACGTCGATGTAACCGTGATTTTGATAGAATTCTTTCACGCTATCGAGGTCTTGCTGTAACTGCGTCTCGTCCAGCCGGCCGGATTTATCGAGAAACGAAATAAGCGTCTTGCCCCGCGTCTTCATTTGCTTGCGCAGTACCTTGTCGCTGAAGTGCGTGTTGCCTTCGAAACGGATCGCGCGAATCGCGCCTCTTACCCCTTCGTTGATCGTGTAAATCACGCGCGAAGTTCCCCGCTTCTCATCGATGGGCTCAACCCGATATTGCACATCGACGTCGTTGAACCCACGTGCCTTATAAATATCGATAATTTTCTGGCGGCTTTTCTCCAACTCCTCTTCGTTCACCATCGAGTTGATTCTTATCCCGATCTCTTTGCGGATCCTTCTCGCTTTGATTTGCTGAGCTCCAGCGATTTCGATCTCGCGTACCGCGGAACGCGTTTGCACCGCCACGATCACCTTCACCCCGTCGCCCTCCGGCTGGGCAAAGATGCGAACATTTAGAATCGCGCCCGTCTTATAGAGATTTTGGATGTCCTGCTCGACCACTTGATCGGAGTACAGCTGCCCCACCGCTGTCCGCATCTGCGCCAGAATCCGCTCTTTGCTCACCGTGGCAGGTCCGGTGTAGCGCACGTCGATAGAGCGGACCACCGGAGGACCTTGTCCACGGGCCACTGCCGCGCCCAGCAGCGCACAAACGAAGGCGAGGAAAATTGAAGAGGGGCGGCGCAGCGATCCAGGAAATTGTCTCATGAGTTAAGAGGCGGCAGTCTCGCGCGTCGAACCGGCGCGGGGCAAGCGGCTATTAGATGAGTAAGAAGCGGGCAATCGTCAAGGCGGGATTTTTCCGCGGGCAGTTTGTCCATAGACAACGCGCGATGGCGTTCAGTTCAAAAGCTCGTACCAATTATTCCGGCGTCGCGGCTCGTAACCGGCATCGCGAATAAGCGATTCAATTTGCGTAGCATTTAATCGAAACGTCGTGCCCGCGCTGCTCACAACGTTCTCTTCCATCATCACCGATCCAAAATCATTCGCGCCGTACTTGAGCGCGATTTGTCCGATGCCTGGCCCCTGTGTTACCCATGAACTTTGCACATTGTCGATGTTGTCCAGGAAAATTCGGGCCAGCGCTTGCGTGCGCAGGTATTCCGCCACGCCCGTCGGGTGCTTCACTTTCAGCACGGTGTGCTGCGGTTGAAACGTCCAGCAGATGAACGCGGTGAAGCCGCCGCTGCGGTCCTGCTGCCCGCGAATGCGCTGCAAATGTTCGATGCGATCCTCAATCGTCTCCACGTGACCGAACATCATTGTCGCGCTCGAGTTCAATCCCAGCTCGTGCGCCACTTGCATTACTTCCAGCCACTGATCGGTGTTAATTTTCAGGGGCGAAATTTTCTGGCGCACCCGATCGACCAGAATTTCCCCGCCCCCGCCGGGAATTGATCCAAGTCCGGCGTTCTTAAATTCTGAAATCACCTCGCGTAGCGGCATCCGGAAAGTTTCCGCAAAATGCTGAAACTCCGGCGGACTGAACCCGTGGATATTAATGTGCGGATATTTTTCGCGAATGTGTCGCAAAAGATCGAGATACCACTCGAACGCCAGTTTCGGATGATGCCCGCCCTGCATCAGGATTTGAACACCGCCCGCGGCGGACAGTTCCTCAAGTTTTTCATCGATCTGCTGGAACGAGAGCACGTAATGATCTTCATCGCGTTCCGTGCGATAAAATGCGCAGAACTTGCAGTAAACATTGCAGACGTTCGTGTAATTGATGTTGCGATCGACAATGTATGTGACGATCTCGCGACCGCGATTGCCGTAGCTTTTCGCCTTCGCCAAATCGCGCCGTGCATTCGCCAGCACACCGAGTTCTTCCAGCGGCCATTGGTACAACTCGAGCGCATCTTCAAACGAAATTCTTTCGCCCGTGAAGATTTTTTCCGTCAGCGCGTCTCGATTTAACGAAACCATCTCCGCGCATTTTATATGACGTAGCGGCGGGTTGCACGTAGATCATTTAGATGGTCAAGAGTGTGGCGATCGTCGGTGCCGGTGTGTCGGGGCTGACCTGTGCCGTTCTTTTTGCCGAGCGCAGCTATCGCACCGTCATTTTCGCGGAGGAAGCGGGCGAGCGCACAACGTCCGCGGCTGCCGCCGCACTTTGGTATCCGTACGATGCCGAGCCGGCCGATTCTGTGATCGCGTGGGCTCTCGAAACTTACCAGGCGCTTGTCGGTTTCAGCCGCGATTCGCAAACGGGCGTGTCGATGATTGAACTGCGCTCCTTTTCGCGGACGGGCGAAATTACAATTCCAGAATGGGCCATTCCGCTAGGCGCAAAGCGACTCGCGTGCGAGACGTTGCCAGCGTTCAACAGCGGTTTTGCCATCGCCGTTCCGCTGATGGATACAACAATCTATCTCGATTATCTTAGGAATCGGTTTGTCAATGCCGGCGGCTCAATCAACGGAAACGTTCGTTTCGAGAAACTCGAGCATGTCGATCCAAAATTCGATCTCGTGATCAACTGCACGGGCATCGGCGCGAAAATGCTTCTTCCTGATGTCGATCTTGAACCGCATCGCGGCCAAGTCGCGATCATCCCAAAGCTCGATCTTGGTCACGCGGTTGTTTGCGACGATTTTCCGCTCATGTACGCCATTCCGCGCGTGAACGATTGCGTTTTCGGCGGCACAAACGAAGTGAGCGACAATCGCGATGTCGATCCCGCGGCAACATTGCGCATCGTCGAGGCGTGCCGCCGCGTTTTGAACATCGACAAGCCGCGTGTTCTGGCCGAGCGCGTCGGGCTGCGCCCATTTCGTAAGTCAGGCGTTCGTCTCGAACGCAATCGGTTGTGTGACGGCCGCACCGTCATTCACAACTATGGCCACGGCGGCTCCGGTTTCACACTCTCCTGGGGTTGCGCGAAAAAGGTCTTCGATCTTGCAGGTTTGTCTGGATAGCGCACGCGGCCCGGGTGCGTCGCTCAAGCAAATACGTTCCGTGAAATTTAGGTCAGCGCGATTGCTTGGAAAGAGCTGACCACATCGTCAGGGCCTTTGGCGGCGAAGAAGCTTTCGTAAAAACCGGGGCCGAGGTCCCAGTGATCACCTTTGTAATATTCGTCGCGATAAAATCGCCAGACGCCGCTCACTACAATGAGGCAGCTGATCCGGTCGTTCCAGAAATCGCCGATGTAATGGAAGCTCAGGTTCGTGCGCGCGTAGGCGCCGCCGAAGCCGATGTGATCGTAAACGACCAGCTCTGGCAGCCGGATGATCTCTTTGCTCGGTTCTATTTTCACTTTGCCGGCGGCGGAAGCGTGGTAGCTGAGCGGCCCAAGTTTCCATTTTGTGTCGATGACACAGCCGTTGTCCGGCGACAATTCAGTTTTCGGTATTTGTCTCATAAGCGGCAGGTTCTTTCTGATTAGAACAAATGACCAACGTGGTGTCGAGGGTGAGATTCAGCAAAGTGTTTAGGGTTCAGTGAGCAGGCTTCGGTTTGAACCCTGAACCCTCAAATCTGTCCCCTAGATCATGTGCTCGCGGTTATCCGAGCGCAGGCGGATGGTTTTGTTTTGCAAATTGTGCGTGGCGCGGATGAAACGCACGGTTTTACTCTTTGCCCGCATCAAAATGGAGTGGGTGATGGCCGTTGTACCTTTTGATTTCACCCCGCGCAAAAGCGCGCTGTCACTGATGCCAGTCGCGCAAAAGACAATGTTTTCTCCTTGGGCGAGATCGTCGGCGACAAAAACGCGGTCGAGATCTTTTTCATAACCTTCGTCGATGAGTTGTTTGCGTTCCTTTTCGTCGCGTGGCCACATCTTGCATTGCATCTCGCCGCCCAGGCACTTGATTCCCGCCGCGGCGAGTACGGCTTCCGGTGATCCGCCCATGCCCATGTAAAGATCGATATCGCTGTCCGGCAACGATGGCGCCATGGCGGCAGCAATATCGCCATCGCCGATCATGCGCAGAGACGCGCCCGCACTGCGAATCTCCTCGACGATTTCCTTGTGGCGCGGCCGGTCCAGCATCATGACGACGACATCCTGAACTCGTTTTTCCACCGCGCGCGCGACAATCGCGAGAGTTTCCGGAATTGGACTGTCGATGTTGAGTGTGTCGCCCCGCTTCTGCATGTAATGGATGACGCGCGGTCCGTACGATAACTTCATCATGTAGAATGAGGGCACGTCGCGCAGGGCCACTTTCACCCCTTCCTCGGGGCTGGCGGCCGCGATGCAACTGATCGAGTTCGGCGCCCCTTTCGAGATGTTGGTTGTGCCATCAATTGGATCGATCGCGATATCGAACGGCGGTGAACCCGGAATCCAAGTGCCAAGTTGTTCGCCTTTGAAAATGCCCGGCGCATTATCCTTGATTCCTTCGCCGATCACGACTTCGCCGCAGATGTTCATGAGATCGAACATGCCGCGCATCGCGTCGCACGCCGCCTCATCGGCTTTTTCCTTGTCGCCGCGGCCGAGCCAACGCAGCGAATTGAGCGCCGCTGCTTCCGTTGCGCGGACGAAATCGAACTCAACGATGCGCTCGATATCGTAATAATTTTGTTTCGGCAACCGGGGCATGCGGAAGAATAAGATTCACGCACTCCTCCGCGATGACAAGGCGGCCTGTAGAAGTGGCCGTCGAGCCGTTGACTTCCAGCAATGGCCAGCGTCCGGGCGGCTCATTTCATTTCCTCTGCCTGTTGCGTGGCAAGATGGACATGTTGCGATGGGCGGATGCGCAAGAAGATCTCGAATCCATAGCCAGGGCCGTCGCCGTAGTAGCGGTTGAGTTCGTTAGGCCAGAAGTCGAGGCTGAATTGGCCGCCCAATCCAATGTCGATGCCATTGCCGTGCGACAAATCGCGAATGTAACCAATCGTGTAGGCGGAAACCGGAAAGATTTTCTCTCCATCCGCGTTCGCGAGGACGAGCTCGTGGCCGGATTTTTCCACCCGCTCCCAGCGTCCATAAACCGTGTCGCGACCATGTTGATAATTTGATTCAAGCAGGAACGACTGCGTTTTCCCCTCGCCAGTGTCGTGATTTTGGCCCCAGACAAAACTGTTCGACCAGTTGCTTTCTTTGCCGAGTGGCCGGTTGTAAATGAGCGATGCAGTTGTGCGATGCCGTTTCGTATCCGGCTCGAGCGCTTCGGGACTCTTGATGTAACCGTGTGAAAATTGGAGCGCGAGATCTGGGGTCGGGTTCCAGGAAACGCGCCCACTGAATGAATCGAAGCGCGGCCGATCGAAATCGTAACGGTCTTCATCCGGCTCGCGCCCGGTGAACACGCTGCCTTCGATTTTCATCCCGCCGAAGCGGGACCATTGTAAGCCGGCCGTCGCCACCCCAAAGGTGACATGGGTTGAATCCTGCCAGTGGTGACCGAGCGGCGCGTCGGGATCATCCATCGCGGAGAGCCGATGCATAAACGTCGGCGGCCCGAGCGCCGGTTCGCCCGGATAACCGACATATATATAAGAGGAGAGATCGAGCGCGAGCTTTTGGGAAAGCGAAATCGAAATCTCGTCGAACAAATCGTGCGGATGTTGTCGATCGTGCAGCGGTTGGCCGTGCCACGATTCACCGGTTTGCAATAGAAGCGGATACCCGCGGCCGCCTTCGGTGAGCGGATCGAGACTCATCATCAGGCGCGCACCGAGTTGCGTACTCTCGCTCAACGAATGCGAAAACATCGCCATGAACCAGTTCGGCGCATCAATCCGATCATCACCGCGTCGCGTGCTGACATTCGTGTAACGCGGGAAAATGGCGCCGTGCAACATCAGCATGTCGTCGCCGAGCATGAACATTTCCCCATACATCGGCGTCGAATCCGGCACCCAGGCTGTGCCGGAACTCTCCCGGCTCATCGGGTCGGCAATGTTGACCGACGATTGCATCGACATGTGTTCCATCGACATCTCGTGCTGATGACCGGAACCATGCATGTGCGCCATGCCCGCTTCATTCGCGGCCGGACGTTGAACGTTGGACAGCCCGCTCGCGAACGCTTTCGGAGTTGAACGTTTGCTTTTTGGTTTTAGAGGAACAAGCGTCGTCCCGCACTTCGGGCATTTGCCTGGATGATCCATCACCACTTCAGGATGCATCACGCACGTGTATTTCTGCTTCTCGTGCTTGGTTTGCTCCGCGATTGCGGCGCTGGTTCCGAGCGCGACTGTGACGATCAAAATTGGAATCTGTTTTCTTATGTCGATGTTGAAATTGATTAAGATGGAATTCGCGTGTGGACGCGGTGCGGCTGGTGTAGAGGCGCTCGTCTCAAGCGCCGGTCCAGCATTGGGCGGCTGACACAGCCGCCGTTACAACCCTGGATCTAGGCGGAAACTGGCGGAGCGTGCGCGAGGACGCTCCGCTGCAAAATCAATTCGGCAAAACTTCGCGCGCCGGGCGGGCCGGTGTCGAGCAAGAGCGGCGAAGTCGCGCTTTGCGAGTTCGCGATGAAGGCCAATTTTTCGAAGTAAAGATCGGCATCGGAAACGCCCGCGTCATTTCGCGCCCAGCCCTTCATCATTACCGGAACGACCGCGCGCAAAATTTTGCAGCATTGGATTCCCGCGGGTTGCGGTGGCGTCTTGGCCGGTTGGGAATGAAACGGACACGCGCTTTGCGTCGCGTGAGTTTGCGCAACAAGCGCGCTAAATGCGCAGTGATTCGAAATCGCGACCCAAGAAAAGATCGCGACGGCAACACTGACGCCTCGCGCGCTCGCCCTCACGTTGGTTAATCGCCGAGGTGAGGCGAACGCTCAAACGTTTTCTTTTGAATCGATCATCGGCGCTACGGTGCCGGACGTTACGCCCTCCGGCGGCACGACACCGGCATCTGGAGGTGCCGTGGTTGACGCTGGGGCAAATTGAGGTTGCTCGACCCGCGTCGCCATCAGCATCGCAGTAAATAGCAATGCGGCTGCGAGATAATACCCCGCGGCGGGCAAATGAAACGAATGTTTTGGATTGATGAACCAGGCAAACGTCCATGAAAACAGAAATGGTCCAATGACGAACGCGATGGAGCGCAGGCTGCTGATTGCGCCTTGCAACTCCCCCTGTTCGCGCTCGCTAACGTGATGAGTCATTATTCCCTGCGCGGCGGGGAATGAAATATTCCACATTGAAATGACCGGGATCGACGCTACGTAAACCGCACCGCTTCGAGCGAGACCGGCGATGAGCATGCCGACTCCGCCGAAAAATTGTCCGATGTAAAGTGTCCGGCGCTCGCCGAGCCACGCGACGATTCGCCCGGTCAGACCTCCGGAAATCGCCGCCGTGCAGATACCAACAACGAAAAGTGATTTCGCGATGCTCCATGGGTCCCACGCGAAACGATAAATCGCGTAAAGCGCCCAGATGGCGAAAATCTCATGGGATAGGTAGGCGAGAAATTGAATGGTCGCGAGTTTCCACAATTCAGGATGCGAGCGGAGCAAAGCGAGGGAGCCGACCGGATTAGCCCGCCGCAAGGTGAATTCCTTGCGGTGGCCTTTCGGCAGCGATTCCGGGACGAAGAAAAATCCGTAAATCCAATTCGTTAGGCTGAATCCGGCCGCCACCCAAAATGCGAGCCGCGGATTCGTGTTACCCACCAAACCACCGACCATCGGGCCCAAAGTGAAGCCGATACCAAAGGCAGCGCCGATCATACCGAAAGCCCCAGCCCGCTTCTCTCTTGGAATAACATCGGCAATGTAAGCCATCGCTGTCGGGATACTGGAAGCGGTGATTCCGGAAATGACGCGGCCGACGAAGAGCCAGCCGATTGTCGGCGCAAGCGCCATCACGATGTAATCGAGACCGAGGCCGAGACTCGAGAGCAATAAGACCGGCCGGCGCCCAAACCGATCGGACAGCACCCCAACCACCGGTGCGAAAAAAAACTGCATCGCGGCGAACACCGTCAGGAAGAGTCCGTTCCAATCCGCCGCGCGTGTCATGTCGTTATTCAAGAAACTGAGGACCAATTTGGGCAGTACGGGCGCGATCAAGCCGAGTGCGAGCATGTCGAGCATGACCGTGACGAAAATGAAAACGACGGCGGCTTTACGCGGCTTCATTTGGCGGTGACGAGTGAGAAGTGAAAAATGAAAAGATTGCGGCTATCTTTACTCGCCACTCATTACTTGTCACTCGTCACTTCTCCCGATGGCGCCGCTTTCTTATCTCTCGCCTAAAACCGCGCTGCGCGAGAGCAAAATCCATGGACGCGGATTGTTTGCCACGGCCGATATTGCGAAAGATGAGGTCGTGGCGGTGAAAGGTGGGCACATTGTTAACCGAGAAGCCTTGCGCCGGAAAATCACGCCGCGGCTTGGCCCGGTTGAAATTCAAATCGGCGATGATCTGTTCATCGCGCCGGTGACGGAAGAAGAGCGTGAAGGCTCGATGCTCTATAGCAATCACTCCTGCGACGCGAACCTGGGCCTGCGCGGCGAGATCACGTTCGTAGCGATGCGCGGTATCCGCGCCGGTGAAGAACTCACTCACGATTGGTGCGCGACTGACGACGACAGTTATTCGGTTGAATGCAATTGCGGCGCGCCGAATTGCCGAAAAATTCTTACCGGCAAAGATTGGCAGCGCCTGGAATTGCAAAAGCGTTATGCTGGATATTTCTCACCGTATCTCGCGCGAAAGATTGCGGCCGGGCGAGACTCTGGCGAGCCAACGAAATAATCCGCGGTTCCGCAGAGCATCAACCTATGACAATTACAACGCGCCACGGATCGGCTTGACCC
>JBAQJG010000172.1:0-1507 GCA_049300145.1 Chthoniobacterales bacterium
GGGCCTGACTGCGTGGCAGGGACTGTTCGAGCATGGCCGTCTTCAGGCGGGGCAGAGCGTCCTCGTGCACGGCGCAGCCGGCGCAGTCGGGTCGATGGTCACGCAGCTCGCACGTGAGTTCGGCGCCTACGTCATCGGCACCGGACGCGCTGCCGACCGTCAGAAGGCGCTCGACTTCGGCGCGCAGGAGTTCGTCGACCTCGAGAACGACGTCCTGGAAGACGTCGGCGGAGTCGATCTGGTTTTCGATGTCATCGGCGGCGACATCGGGAAGCGGTCCGCACGCCTGATTCGAGCCGGAGGAACGCTGGTGACCATCGCCGGGCCGACCGAGGCGCGGCCCGCCGACGGCCTGGCGATCGACTTTGTTCTCGTGTCCGATCGCGCCCAACTGAGTCAGATCGTCCAGCGGGTGCGTGACGGACGACTGCGGACGAACATCGGCAACGTCGCGACCCTCGACAACGCCGTCGCCGCCTTCAACCGGACCGAGCGACGCAAGGGGAAGACGATCATCCGCGTTCGTCCGTGAGGACCCGGGGAGGGCGAGCGGTTCTGCCCTCCTCGTGGATCATCGTCGCCTTTTGCATCGTGGCGATCGTCTCGACCGTCGTTGCCTTTGCAATCTGGCTGATCTCGCGCGTCGTTAACGTCGACACAAAAATCACTGAGGAAAGAGGGGCAAAGGTCGTCGAAATCGCGAACAAGCGTGTACCGCGGCCGTTTCGTTTCCTGGTTTTGGCTCCGCCTGCGGGCCAATTCGGCACGCATCCAGGCGGAAGATTCGGCCATGTCCCGGCGCAGCTCGGTCCGCTCATCTAGGAGGAAGAAAGTGACGCTCGATCATCCGATTTTCACGCGCTGGCCGGCGCAGTACCCCGATCGGCTGCAACTCTTTTCCGCCCCGACGCCCAATGGGGTGAAGATCGGCATCATGCTTGAGGAAACGAGCCTCGCCTACGAGCCGCACCGGATCGACATCATGGCGGACGAAAGCCACGACCCGGCCTTTCTCGCTCAACCTCAACGGCAAGATTCCCGCAATTTACGACCCCGACGGGCCGAGCGGCACGCCGCTCGCGCTGTTCGAGTCGGGTGCGATCCACCTCTACCTTGCCGACAAGACGGGACAATTTATCTCGGCCGATCCGAACAGCCGCTACGAAACGATCCAGTGGGTGATGTGGCAGATGGGCGGAGTCGGGCCGAGGTTCGGCCAGCTCGGCTTCTTCAATAATTCGCCGGCAAGGCCTATGAGGACAAGCGCCCGCGCGACCGTTACGCAACCGAATCAGCGTGGCTGCTCGGTGTCCTCGACGAACGGCTCGCGGGGCGCGACTGGGTGATGGGCACTGACTACAGCATCGCCGATATTTCGCTGCTCGGCTGGGTGCGCAACCTGATCGGCTTTTACGAAGCGCGCGAGATCGTCGGCTTCGACCGCTTTCTTCGTGTGCAGGCGTGGCTCGACCGCGGCCTCGCGCGTCCGGCGGTGCAGCGCGGGCTG
>JBAQJG010000173.1:0-5422 GCA_049300145.1 Chthoniobacterales bacterium
GCTTTGTACAGACCGGCGACAACGTCATGATCGGCGGATTCATCCTCAATCAAAGCGGAAGCGCCACTGTGCTCACTGTTCTTATTCGCGCCATCGGACCGGAGCTCACGCAACACCATGTCCCCAATGCTCTGCAGGATCCCACGCTTGAATTGCACGACGGCAACGGCGCGTTAATCGCCGCCAATGACAATTGGAAGACCAATCAAGAACTGGCCATCGAAGCTACCGGGTTGGCGCCGGCGGACGATCGCGAATCGGCCATTTTCGCAAGCTTGAGTCCCGGCAACTACACCGCCATCGTGCGCGGCAAGAACAGCTCGACCGGCAATGCTCTGGTGGAAGTTTATGCGCTCCAATAGCGGCTGTTGGTTGCAGCCGCTTCGCTCTGCGAAGCGTGCCCTGAGGATCGCCAAATTTCTGGGATTGCGTCGCTCATCCGCTTTCGCCAAGGCTATAGCGTGACAGGTAGAGCGACGGCTACAGCTTTGGCCGCGCTTTGTGCCATTCGGTGCTCTGTTCGTAGGCGTGCGCGATTTGAAAAATGCGCGCTTCGTCGAGGGCTTTGCCTAACAATTGCAAACCAATCGGCAGCCGATGCCCATCCATTTGGGCGAAGCCGCACGGCAGACTGATCCCGCAAATGCCGGCCAGGTTGGCCGCGTTCGTAAAAATGTCTGCCAGATACATCTGTAATGGGTCGGCGGTGCGCTCGCCCAGTTTAAAGGCGGGCACCGGCGAAGTTGGCGAAACAAGCGCATCAACCTTTTCAAACGCTTGCGCGAAATCCCGCCGGATGAGTTGGCGCACCTTTTGCGCCCGCAAGTAATAGGCGTCGTAATATCCGGAGCTCAGAACGTAAGTGCCCAAGATAATGCGGCGTTTCACTTCCGCGCCGAAACCTTCCTCGCGCGTCCGGCCGTAATGATCGAGCAAGTCCTTTGGGTTTTCCGCACGATGTCCGTAACGGACGCCATCGAATCGGGCGAGATTCGCCGACGCTTCCGCCGTTGCGATGATGTAATAGGCCGCGATCGCGTAATCGGTGTGCGGCAAGCTGACATCGACAATCTCGGCGCCGAGCGATTGCAACTGTTTGACGGCGGCGTCGATCGCAGTTTTCACCTGCGGATCGATGCCCTCGATCATGTATTCCTTGGGCAAACCTAAACGAATTCCTTTTAAGTCGCGGCCCAGCGCCGCGGTGTAATCGGACACGGGTTCATTCAGCGATGTCGAGTCATACGGATCGTGACCCGCAATCGCGTTCATAATCAGCGCAGAGTCGCGCACGGTTTTCGTAAGGGGCCCGACTTGATCGAGCGAGGAGGCGAACGCGACAACGCCAAAGCGCGAGACGCGGCCATAAGTCGGCTTGACGCCGACCACGCCGGAGAGCGCGGCTGGTTGCCGAGTTGATCCGCCGGTATCGGTGCCGAGACCGCCGAAAGCGCCATCGGCCGCTACAGCAGCGGCCGACCCGCCGCTCGAGCCACCCGGCACGCGCGACAAGTCCCATGGATTGTGCGTTAACTTTACACTCGAGTTTTCCGTGGACGATCCCATGGCAAACTCGTCCATGTTTGTTTTGCCGAATGGAATCGCGCCCGCGACGCGTAACTTGCGAATAACGGTGGCATCGTATGGAGCTCGATAATTGCGCAGGATTTTCGAAGCGCAGGTGCACGGTTGGCCGGCGACGTTGATGATGTCCTTGATCGCAATCGGCACTCCGCCGAGCGGGAGATCGACGTCTGCTTTTTCCGCTTCTTTCGCTGCCGCTTCAAAATCGATCGAGAGATAGGCGTCGATTTTTGGCTCGAGCTCTTCGATGCGCGCGCGCAAGAGGTCGAGCACATTTCTCGGCGAAACTTCACGTTTGCGCAGCAGCGCTTGCAGGTCGGCGATGTTGAGCGCCGGCAAATCGGTCGGACTCACGGCGCTGAATGGTAGGGACGCCGCGCTGCCCCGAAAGCTTTCAGGGGTCGGCGCAGCGCGCCGACCCTATCCTCCGGAATTGCACGCGCCCCTTGCGACATCGCTATTAATTATTCGACAACTTTGGTGACGATGAAGAGGCCGTTTGCTTTCCGGGGCGCGTTGCTCAGCGCTTCTTCCGCTGTCAGCCAATCGCGCGGCTCATCTTCCCGGAAGACATTGAAGATCGGCACGGCATGGGCCGCAGCTTCGACATGGCTGACATCGACTTCGCGCAATTTCTCGGCGTACTTTAAGAGAACTCCAAGTTGCTTCTGGAAGAGTTGCGTTTCTGCGCCGGTCAAATTTAACCGCGCCAGTTTGGCGACATAGGCCACATCGAGCTCGGGAGTTTGGGCCATCGGTTGTCGATTAAAGATGCAAATGACTCACCAGCCAAATCACTGCCGCGGAGAGCGCGATGACAAGAACGAGAAACACAATCCGGCCCTCACGTCGCGCTTTGCGAAGTGAACCGCGCCGCCGCGCCCTCCGGCTGTCGTCGCCGTAACGTTTGTCCTGCAGTGCGACCGAAGCATCAAGGCGGCTGCCGTCTTCGTTCGCTCGCCTGAGCAACTCCTCGCGTTGATGGCGCGAAGTTTCCTCCGCCAGCCGCGGCGCGTCCGCGATGAGGCGCTCAAGTTTTTCCACTTCGTCCCGCAGCTCCGATTCCCGGCGGGACAGTTCTTCTTGCTTCCTATGCAACGACGTGGCCGAGCTGGGCGAACGACGAAGCATGGAGCATCACCGGCCGGAGGTGGCCATCCAGAAAAAAAGAAAAAGCGCGATAAAGCCGAAAATGATGAATGGCAAACTCAGCGCGAAGCCGATTTGCATCCATCGGAAAAGTGAGCGTTCGCCGCCGTTGAGCTCGGCAAGATCGGGCCCAACTTCCGGCAGCGCAGCATCGCTCGCCTTCTCGCCGGTGGCTTGGAGGCGGCTGCGTTGCTGACTGAATTCCGTGCGCGCGTCATCCACCGCGCTCAGGGCCCGGCTCAGTTCCTTCTGCAACTCCGCCGGATTCCAGCCCTTCGGATCGATCGCTTCAATTAATTCCAAATGTTGTCCAAAACTTTCTCGCATCACCCGGATCTGCTCCAGTCTATTTTGCGTATCGTAAGCTTCGCGCTCGAGCACGACGAGCGAGCGCGTCAGCTTGTCGGTTATTTCCGCCCGCCCGCGTTCCAGTTCCTCCTGGCGGCGACTCAGCTCTTCCAGTTCCCGTTTTTGTTTTTCAATTTGCTCCTGTTGGCGTTTGAGGTGGAGCAACTGATCCTGCGCCTTTTGCACTTGCGAATCGAGATGCTCGGGCGCGAGCGCTTCTTCCTCGCTCAATTCCAACATTTGTTCGATCGGTCGAATTTTTTCCGCCATGATGATCATGTGCGGCGCCTTTTCGTTTCGGCCCGCACTGCTCTCGCCACATTAGTTAGTGCCTTTCAGAATTCCAGATATTTCCCCAACGAAATTTCGATTTCTGTTTGATATATTTCCGGCGGCAGAAGAAATCCGGCGCGAATGGGCAAAATCGATCATCCAAAAAGTTTCGAGGAGCAGAACGCGATCGATTCACCGCGCCCAAATGAATGCGTTTACGATCAATGCATTTCCATTGCTGGCTCGATTCGGCCTGACGAAAGCGGCCCCGACTTCGGGTGCATCCGCGCGTATATTGACAATGTCTGCATTGGTGAGACGCATATTTTCACGCCCGAAAATACCCGCGGACATGGCGTCGAGTACAGAATTCTGGGGCGACTTCCCGAACCGATTGATGCGCCGCGACCGGCTGTGATTTCCATCGCCCTTTCATGCGGTGGCGAGAACGCTGCGGAAAAGCTAGGCGAAGTTCCGGTGCAATTGCTGCCGGCTCGATTGCCGGAGCGGCATTACGGCGAGGTGGTCCCGCCGGACCAGGCGAAAGTGCTGCATCGCGACAATATTTACGGCTCTGGGCCGCCGGCCGAGCAACCTTCGCCTGAGGCGCTCGACTTGGTCCTCTCTTATTTGCCGCCGGGCAGTTCGATTGTCGATGTCGGATGTGGCGCGGGCGCGTATGGACCTGGACTTGTGGACGCGGGACACAAATGGCTCGGGCTGGAGGTGAACGATCACTGCCTCGAACTGCTCGCGAGGCGCGGACTCCCGTTTCGAAAACTGAAAGGCGGGACGACGCGGTTTCCGTGCGCGGATCGCGAATTTGATCACGCCATTTGCATCGAGGTGCTCGAGCACATCGATGAGCCCGACATCTTTCTCAAAGAAATTGCGCGCGTCATTCGCGGACGCGCGCTGTTCTCCGTGCCGAATCTCGAGGTTCTTCCTTATTTCAGGGACTGGGAAGTGGTGCCCTGGCATTTGCTCGAAGCAGGACACAAGAATTTCTTTACCCGTGCAAGTTTGCGCGAATTACTCAGCAAATATTTCGGGCGCGTAGAAGTTTTTTCCTATGGCCAACATCCATTGCGCACCCGCGACGGAATCGCTCTGCATGTTCACCTTTTCGCTGCCGCCGAATCATCTGTGGTGTAGCACGACCAGTCCTTCCTGTGATCCGATCGGTTCAAATCGGGCAGAGAGGCATTTCCTACCACGCGAAATTAACGACGAAGAGAAGCGAGCAGATCGTGCTTTGGATCCAAATCCTCGACCCGAACGCATTGTCGATCTTGGAAATTGTAGGGCAAGCGCTCCGCTTGCCACGCGTTGGTTTGGGAACCCACCTGGGTTGCGTATCTGTTTAGCGTCAGAGCACGCGTGCATGAAGTTTGGAAGAGTGATGTCATCACTCCCGCGGGGCTTGAGTTTTTAGCGCCGGATGCGCGTCATGTTTATAGGATAGATTCACAGAAAACCGTTCGAGTTCCGGAGGAGCGACATGTCTCTGGCTGCTCGTGAAAACATGTCGCCCCTACGGGGCTGAGTAATCGTTATTCAATCATCGCGTCTATAAACATGGCGCGCCACCGGCGCTCAGCCTCCAAGATCGACGCTAAGGAGATACTGAGGCGGTTGCCTCCAGCGCTCAAGCGCATCGTTTGCCTTCCCTACCGCCCCGGCATCATTTCAAGTAGGATTCCTTTGAAGTATTCGGTTTCGGGAATGGTCGGGAGAACAGGATGATCGAGCGCTTGCTCGAAGCGCCGGAGTTTTCTCGCCGAGCGGCGCGCATCGACCAGCGCGTCTGCGATCGTTTGCGCGAACGCCGCTTCGCTCACGTGATGCGAGCACGAAAAGGTCGCGAGCAATCCATCTTTCGATAAAAGTTTGAACGCGCGCAGGTGTAATTCGCGATAACCGCGCAACGCATCGCGCAGTCCGCTTTTCGTTTTCGTGAACGACGGTGGATCGAGAATGATCAAGTCGTACTGCGCTTCTGCTTTTTCGGCGCTGCGAAGGAATGCAAAAACGTCCTCCTCGATCCAGCGCACTTTCAATCCATTCC
>JBAQJG010000174.1:0-6300 GCA_049300145.1 Chthoniobacterales bacterium
GGGCGCAGTGGCGCTCGGTTGAAGCACTGTTGCTGACCCGTGTTTGTCCGGCGTGCGCATGATGGCGGGCGCGAAAATCACCGACACAATGGCAAGTGCGAAGATGAGTGCGATAAGCAACCCGGCGATAATGAAGATCGCTCGTGCGAATGGAGAAAGTCCTCTACGCGTCGCTGTCGTAGTTGAGCGAACGGCTGCGCGCACTTTCCCGATTCGCGCCGGCGGCTTGGGATTGCCAATTGTCTCGGCATAAAGATTAACTAAGGAGACAACAACTCCGTGCTTCACTTCCACGTCGCCCAGTTCGTGAAGATACGGCTGCCAACGACGCTGTTGTGCGAGATCGTCGGCCACGCGTTTGCTAACGAGAATGTGTCCGGCATCCCCGCAATCCATGACTCGCTGCGCGATGTTGATGCCTACGCCGGCAATGTTTTCGCGCTGGTTTGCATCCTTCACGTGATGCACCGGACCGCTGTGGATTCCCATTCTCACCGGCAGGCTCGGCTGCGCGCGCAAAGCGTGGCTGATCTCCAAGGCGCATTCGACCGGCTCCTCCACCGACCCGGCGAAAACCAGCGCCATGCCATCCCCGGTCGGCAAAATGGTAAGCTGTCCTGCAGCCTCGGCTTCGCGTGCCGTTTCGGTATTGCGGACAATCTGATTTAACTCCTGGAGCGCTTCAGACTGTTCGTCGGTCAGTAGCTTGGAATAGTCGACGACGTCCATGAAGAGCACATGTGCAATCTCCAGGCGCTGCTTCGCCTTCTGCTCATCAGCCATGAGGGGCGACTCTACGGGCTCGGCGCAACTCCCTCTAGCGTATTCTTTCCGCGGGAGCGAACCGACGATTTGGTCGGACGAGGATTCATTGCAGCTTGGCGTATTCCGCTTTTGCTTCCTTAACGATGGGGAGGTCGGGGTCGGCATTTTTCCAGAGAGCGAAAAAATCCTGATAGGCAGTCTTGGCTTTCGCGGAATCGCCGGACAACGCGTAGGCCCGACCGAGTCCCAGATGTGCCAGAGCGCCGATCGGTTCGTTTCCGACGACTCCCGAATGATCGAGAATTTTTTGGAACTCAGTGATCGCTGCCGATCCGTCTTTCGCCGCCAGATAGCTTTCGCCACGGAGATAAACCGGATAAAGCGCAAACGTGAAGTCGTTGTTCGTGTGTCCCAACTCGTAAGGGGAAGCAACCGTCAGCGCTGCAATTGCCTTCGCGGCATTGCCGGTCGTCAGCGCAAGGCCAGCTCGCGCCATGGGCAGATACTCGAACTGCACAATGGTATCTTGCGAGAACCGCTTGCCCAGGTCATCGATCAAACGATTGGCGTTTGCCGCATCTCCTGTGAGTGCGAATGCGATCACTGAAAATCCTTCCGCATTCTTTCCGTTTATTTCGGCAATAGCAGACTGGGCGTCTTCCTTTGCAACAGCGGAACTGCCAACGATCGCTTCCCGCACGGCATTGTGCCCCAGATATTCCGCGGCCGTTTCCTTTTCCTGCGCTCGTCGGGCAGAATCCGCCGCACCTCGAGTCAGCTCGC
This sequence comes from Chthoniobacterales bacterium, assembly GCA_049300145.1. Lineage (GTDB taxonomy): Bacteria > Verrucomicrobiota > Verrucomicrobiia > Chthoniobacterales > UBA10450 > AV133. The sequence continues at coordinate 1,549 of JBAQJG010000174.1, forward strand.
GAGCCTTGGTGAATTCCCCGCCGAAAGCGGCCGTTTCGGATTCGAGAAACAGCATTTGATCCTCGATACCGGGTGTTCCCATTGCCGCCGAAACTTGTTGTTCCATGCCGACGGCATCGTGTTGCAAGAAATCCAGCATGTAAACGATGAGAGCGACCCAGGGGGAGTCGACATTATGTCTACGCGCGTCTTGGAGAGTGGACTTGGCTTCAGCGACGCGGTTGAGCCACTGATCGGCGCACATCACATTCACGAGATTATTGCCACTCGCAGAGTTGATCCTGAACGCATCCTGCGCCGCCCGATGAGCTTTCTCGTAATCTCCCAAACCGGTGTAGACAAGCCACAGATACAGTCGAGCGTCTTCATCCCGAGAATAAGTCTGCGCAAACAAGTCGCAGGCTCTGCGAGTAGCCTCCAGATTTCCAGTCACCACATATTCGTAAAATGTAGAAATGTGCAGCTTCTCCCGATCACTCGTTCGATCACGCAACTGGTACGCTTTGCGTGCGTCTTCAGCTGCGATAGCGAGTTCGCCTTGGGGTTGGTAACATTCAGCCAGGCGCAGATAAGCCATGGCAAAGTTTGGATCCAGGGTGGAGGCCCTTTGAAAAAACGGTAAGGCGGCGACGAAATCGCTAGTCACGTCATAAGCCTTCATACCGAGTGAATACGCTTGTAGTGCCTCCAGCGACGGAGTGGTCACGTCTTCGGGTAACGCGTCGTATTTCTGGATTGACGCCAGTGATTCGCCCAATTTTTGACGCAAGCTGCTTGCCGGCTGACCGAGCGCTTTCAGCACTTGTTCTTTCCCGTTGGCGGTGACTTGTTCTTGCGCCAGCAGATCGCCAGTGCGGCAGTTTACCGCCTTCAAACCGACGACATACTCGCTGCCCAACATCGAAATCGAACCTTCGATACTAGCGGCGCTTCCAATGCGTTGACCAACCTGGCGCGCGAGCTCCGGCGTGAGCCGTGCGTCCTTCGGTTGCGACATCAGCGCCAGAATCTGCGCGATGCGCGAGTCCGAAATTAATTTCAGAAATGGTGACTGCTCCAGCTGCGAGGCGAGCCCTTGCCGAAGTGTGCCGTCGAAGACAGGATCACCGGTCGTGTTCGTGAAGTCCGCCACGACAATGGTGTCCTTGTCAGTTAGTGGCTTGCCTTGACGCGAGTAGTAGTAGAGTCCACCCGCTACCAGTAAGATGACGACCAGCACGGAAACCGCAATTGTCCAAACCTTCGCGATCCGAGCCGCTTTTGCTTTTCTGAATTTCCCGGGCACCTCGGGATTGCCGAGTCCATCGGCATAGAGATTGACCACGCATACGCGAACGCCGTGCTTTACTTCGCATTCACCGAGGTCATGCAAGTGCGGCCGCCAGCGTGGATAATGTTCCAAGTCATCGGCAACGTGTTTGGACAGAAGAATGTGGCCGGTATCGCCGCAATCCATCACCCTTTGTGCGATGTTAATTCCAGCCCCGGCGATGTTGGCTTGTGCGTTCAGATCGGTAACTTCGTTTACTGGACCAGAATGCATTCCCATTCGCACTCGAAGCTCAGGATGATCTCTTAGTGACTTGCTGATTTCCAACGCACAGAGAACCGACGCTTCGAGATTGTTGCGAAAGACGAGCGCGCCACCGTCGCCCGTCGGTAAGCGCAACAGTTTGCCTTCCGCTTCGGCGATGCGGACCTGCTCTGTTCCGCGAACGATCTCTTTTAACTTTTGGATCTGCTCACTCTGGTCGCTGATGAGTAACTTCGAGTAACCGACGATGTCGATGAATAAGACGTGCCCGATTTCGAACTTCACGTCGGCAGCAGATTCCGGCGACATGGGAGTTACTGCTGACACAGCTTTTCAAACCGCGGATCTTTGCGGAGCGGGTCCCAGAATGGGTCGAGTTTGAGGTTTGCAATCGTCAGGCCGGCGGGGACTTCGAGCAGGTGGGGGATAGCCGCGATGGCCGAATCCGAATCGCCGAAGCGCGCTTGAATCTGTGCCAGTGTGGTCAAAGACCACGGCTTGTTCACCGCATCCGTGTCGTAGTCTTTGACGGCACGCTGCGCCTGCTCCAGAGCCCTTCTCCTTTTCTCCAACCCGGCATAAGCGAGGGCAAGAGTATTAGGTGTTCCGTTCGCATCTGGCGGAACAGGTGCATCAGGTTTCGGTTTAATCGCTTCGATCGCGCGAGCGAAGCTTCGACGCGCATCCGCATCCCGGCCTGTCCACTGCTGACAAAAGCCAAGCTGGACCAAGGCGAGTTCGGTAATAGAGTCGAGCGGCTGTCCCGCGGGAAGTGAGCTTAGCTTTCGCTCGATCACGCTAATCGCGTTATCGAAGTGATGTTCATAAATCGCCTGACCGATCCGGGCAGAGACAACAAAATCATCCGTCGCGTCCGCTGGAATCCGCGCGAGTTCCTGGGCAGCCTCATCCAGGCGGCCTTCGCTTTGAAAAGTCCCCGCTTTGCTTGCACGCGTCGAGGCCGAATCCGGTGAAATCTCAAGTGCGCGATCCATGGCGGCGCGCGCGTCGGCAAAGCGCCGCAAATAAGTGTAAAATTCGCCGCCGATACTGCCTAGCAGTTGGAAGTCCCGCGGATCCAGCTCGAGCGCTTTCTTAAACGTCGCCTCGGCTTCCTGCCAAAGACCAAGGCGGCGCTGAACAAATGCCAGATTTTGCAACAGGTAGGAATTATTCGGCAATCGTATTTGCGCCTGCTTGTAAGCGGTAACTGCGCCCGCGAAGTCGCGTAGAACCCGGTAGCGGTATGCACCTTGCGCAATCCACGATTCCCCAGCTTCCGGTGCCAGCGCCATGGCGCGATCAGCCGCTTCCTTCACCGCCCCGGCACTGTTCGTGTTTGGATCAACCGCGTTGAAGTAAAGAAAGCTGCGAAGGACGGCGAGTCGCGCCCAGGCGAAAGCGAAGTTTGGATCAAGCTGGACCGCTTCAGCGTAGTTGCGCGCGGCCTGCTGGTAGGATTCGTAACTATATTGGGTGTGCTCGATCGACAGTCCGCGCAGGTAAGCGTCATAAGCCACGGTGTTTTGCGTCGGCTTAACAGTCACAGCCTTTTGCTCGGTGCCCGAGAGCTTGGCGTTGAGTTGATCGGCGATCGCGCTGGCGACTTCGCCTTCAACGCCAAAGACATCATCCAGTTTGCGATTATAACTTTCGGCCCAGAGATGTTCGTCGGTGGCGACGCGGATGAGCTGCACGTTGACGTGTACGGCATTGGCAATTCTCTGAACGCTGCCCTCGAGCAAGTTGGCGACTCCCAGCTGTTTGCCTACTTCGCGCAAATTGTCCGGAGCGCTTCTGTATTTCTGGGTGGAAGTGCGAGAGATAACTTTCAGAGCAGCGATCTTCGAAAGCCGCGTCAGGATTTCATCCTGAATGCCCTCAGCGAAATATGCATTCGCTTTATCGTCGCTCAGATTGTCGAACGGCAGCACCGCGATCGATTTATTCGAAATGTCATTGGGCGACGCTGTTTTATTTGCGGACGTGTAACGGCCCACGAAAAACAACGCCACCGCAATCGCGCCGCAGATCACGACGATGTAGATCCAAGCACGCTTTTTCCGTCCCGTTACCGGCATCGCGTCGGCCACCTCCGTCCGCTTGATCCCTTGCGGGGTCGTTTCAAATGCCCACGCGATCACGAGAGCAATCGGAAAGCCGATAACAATCGCAAGCACGACCAGCCGAATTCCCCAGTTCGGAATTTCGAAGAATGGAAAAACCTGCGTAGCAACTTGAACCAACAGCCAGCCGACGACTGCATAAGCGACCGCAACTTTGTAAACGTTGCGCCGCTTCAACTCCCCCAAGAAACCCTTCGGATTCATGGCCTTGCTTTTGCCACACAGTCAATTCGTGAGCAAGGGCTAGCGTTGCTCCAAATTGCGCGCTAACCACTTCCGCGAACCACGAGCGAAGCGGCTTGAAAATCTGCACGTGCCCAATCAAGTTCATAAACCAAGGAACAGCGATCATCATGTCACACCAACCAACTGAATCGAAACGTCTGCTGTCACACACGATTGCCGAGTGGGCTTGCGCGCTGAAATATCAGGATCTTTCCCCAGAGGCGATTCAAGCGGCCAAATTGTTTTGGTTCGACTCCATCGGCTGCGCTCTGGGCGGCAGTCAACAGGATGACGCCAAGATTTTGCTGAAGCACTATCGCGCAATGTCCACCACGGCGGACTCGTCCGGTGGCCCTGCATGCGGGGGCAGAGCCACCGCGTTCGTCTCCGGGTTCAAGACCAATCCGGTCGATGCGGCGTTTCTGAATGGCCACATGATTCGCGCGATGGATTACAACGATATTTATTGGAAGGCCGATCCGTGTCATCCGAGCGATCTAATCGCGGCGCCGCTGGCGTTATGCGAAAGCGAGGGGCTGGGTGGCAAAGATCTGATTCTCGCCACCATCATCGCCTACGAAATTGAAATGCGTCTTTGCGAAGTGGGCCGACCGGGCGTGCGCGAGTACGGCTGGCATCACGCCACCTTGAGCGCGTTCGCCGCGCCGGTCGCCGCGGGTCGAGTACTGAACCTCACTCCGGAGCAAATGGTGTCGGCTATCGGCATCAGTGCGTCGCGAACATTTTGTCCGGGCGCGGTGACGGCGGGCAAGTTGACCAACATGAAGAACACGGTCGATCCATGGGCCGGACGGATGGGCGCCGAAAGCGCGCTCCTGGCGCGTGACGGATTTTCTGGTCCCGAGC
>JBAQJG010000175.1:0-8882 GCA_049300145.1 Chthoniobacterales bacterium
ATCGCGTTTTCCGCCGGGTATTGTCTGATCGCGCTTGGAATCTTATCGCGCTGGTCGGTCTGGCTGCCCGGCTTCCTTCCGCTCGGCGCCGTCTGGGTGGTCGTTTTGTTCTCGTTGATTTTGCCGGCACCAAAAGACGCATCGCGGCCGGTGGCGGTCGCCGCTTCTCCGCCCGCGCCTTAAACCGGCGGAACGGAATGGCTTCGTTGCAAACTTCGGTTGAAAAACGGATCGACCGGCTTCACGCCCCTGGCATTGTCGATTTCCACTTCGACATGCCAATGGATTTGTACGAAAAACGCGGTCGCGTCAATGTGCTCGACACGGAGTATTTGGCGGAGCTCAAAGCGGGCGATACCGGTGTGCTCGGTGTCGCGATTTATATCGAAGACCGTTACTTGCCGGAAATGGCTTTGCGCGTGGCGCTCGATCAAGTGGCGCGAATCCGCGCTGAGTCGGATGCGTCCGGCCGCTTCGTTATTTGCAAAAACTATGAGGAGATTTGCCGGGCGCGGCAGGCCGGCAAAATCGGGCTCCTGCTGACAATGGAAGGGGTCGAGCCCCTTGGTGCCGACTTGGATTTGCTCCGGATTTTTTACGAGCTCGGAGTGCGCGCAATCGGACTTACCCACGCCCGGCGCAATGCCGCCGGCAACGGGGCAATCTTTGCGCCCAGCGGTTCGCCGCGCGACGGCCTAACTGCGTTTGGCCGCGAAGTCGTTCGGGAATGCGCAGCGCTTGGTCTGATTGTCGATCTGGCCCACATCAACCCAGCGGGCTTCGAAGAAATTCTGAAGCTCACGACCAGACCCGTCATCGTTTCGCACACGAATGCGCGGCGTTATTACGACATCGAGCGCAACATTAGTGACGAGCAGATTAAAATGATCGGCGAACGGCGCGGGGTGATTGGAGTAAACGCTGTGCTGGTGAGCCCGCATGCAGAAGACGCGACACTCGATCGTTATGTCGATCACATCGAGCACATCGCGGACCTGATTGGCATCGCCGGCGTCGGCATTGGGTTCGATTTTCTCGAGTTCCTCTACCGGCGATGGCCCGAATCTGAGAAACGAGACCTGGCGGCGAAGTTTACGACACCTCACTTCATTCCTGACCTGACCAATCATTCGCACGCACGAAATTTGACGCGCAAACTGATCGAGCGCGGATTCAACGACGCGGACATCGCGAAAATCTTGCACGAAAACTGGATGCGCATTCTTAAGGAGCTGCTGTCGCATTAATTCAGACGGTCGTAGACAGCCGCTACAGCTAAACGATTGGTAAAGCCGGAAACTTTCGGCCAAGCACGACCTGACTTGGTGCTTTCAGCCACTGATCCAGCACTCTGCCGTAAACACTGCGAAAATCGGTGTTGAATTTGAGGTCGCCGCGATCGAGGTCGGTCAGACTCGGGTATTTGCCGAACATGCCGGGCTTGACTGCGCCACCCAGCACGAACATCGGTGCCGCCGCGCCGTGATCGGTTCCGCCGTTTGCATTTTCGGCCACGCGCCGGCCAAATTCGCTGAATGTCATGAGCAGAACCCGCTCGAAGTTTCCTTGTTGTTTCAAATCAGTGAGAAAGGCCGTGATCGCGCCGTTAAAATCGCCCATTAGACGCTCGTGTGCGTTCATCTGGCCGGCGTGTGTGTCGAAGCCGCCCTGGCTCGCATAATAAACGCGCGTCGGCAACCCGCCGCCGATCATGCGCGCGATCAAGCTCAAGCTCGCTGCAAGCTGGCTCTGTGGATACGCCACGTTCGATTTGTATTTGCGCGCGATGGCAAGAATCTTGTCCGAGCTCAATTGCGCATCGAGCGCAGTGCGCTGCAAAAAGTCTATCGTGCTCAAGTCGCTTTTTGTTTTGCCGGAAATTGCGTCGATGGACGCGCCATCGGTTGCTGCGGCTACTCCTTCTTCGCTTGCTCCGCTTTCATTGAGCTGACGGAAGAAAAATTCCTCCGCACTCATGCGGCCATTGTTCGGCTCCGATGGTCGAAAACGAAACTGCTCCGGGCGTGAAAAGGTCACGCCGGTCGGATTTTTCGCGGCAAAAGCCTGCGGCGTTTCTTCGCCGATCGCGACGCCAACGGTGGGATCAGCTCCTACGCAACAATTGTCGAAGTAACGGCCCAGCCAACCGTCGCTCAGATTGCGATCCGCATCGGAGGCTGTTTGCCAGATTTCGGTCGAACGAAAATGCGAGCGGTTCGGATTTGGATAGCCGACACCTTGCACGATGGCGACGTGGCCTTCGTCGTAGAGCGCTTTTAGACCGGTCAGTTTCGAATTGAGAGCGGCGTAATTGTCGATCTTAAGAACCCTGTCGGCTGCGAGGGCGAGACGCGGGCGAACGCGATGATAAGTATCATCGGTATAGGGCACAACCATGTTGAGGCCGTCATTACCGCCAGCCATTTGCAAGACGACCAGAATGGTTCCGTCCTTGCCGGTTACAGTTTGTGTAAGCGCGTCTGCCGCCATTGCGTCCAACGCGAAAAACGTTTTCTCGAGAAAAACTGGCAGCGTCCACGTCGCGGCTGCGCCAAGTGTCGATGTCCGCAAGAACTGTCGCCGTGTCTGCAAAGTTGTTTTCATATTCGTTAGGCCAATTGAAATTGCGGCGTGCTCATCATCAGGTGCACAAGTCCACGCATCGTTTCATCACTGGTGTCCGGTTTGCGTGCTTCGAGATATTGCACGAAGGCGTTCGCTTCTTTTTCCGACGGCGGATTTTGAAAAAACCGCGTGCTCAGAAGATCGACAAGTTTCCGCGGTTTGTCGCGTAATTCGGCCGGTACGAGTTTGCCGATGTCGATCGGGTCGCGTCGAATTTCCTCGGCCAGCGCTCCTGGTCGGCGGAAACCTAGATCTCCGCCTTGACCTCGTGGCGGGCTGCCCGCTGGCAACATCGCGTCGCCGTTAATCAGATAATTGGTGAAGTTATAGCGGAACAACAATGTCGATGTACTGATCCACGCTTTGCCGCCGTCCCAGCCTTTCACGTTCGGCGGTGCGAAAAGAATCTGGCCCATCTGCCGCATCGCATTCTGCGCGACAATGGCCGAAGGCAATTGCGTCTCGAGCAGTCTCGAAGTCTGAACGATGTATTGAATCGGGCTCTTGATTTGCGGGCGAATCGCCCGCTCGGAATAAAATTCCTCCGAGCTGAAGATCTCGCGGAGGACCGGCTGGATCTCGTAATTGTGCGCGTGAATTCGCTTGGCGACGACATCGACAACTTGCGGCGAGGGATCGTCCTCGACGAAGTATCGCCAAAGCTTCCGGCCGATGAACTGGGCGCACGCCGGCTGCATGATCAGAATATCGATGATGTCGTCGCCGTTATGCGGACCGGTTTTGCCCATGAAAGTCTTTGGGCCGAGGTCCTGTTGAAACGGCGCGAAGCGAAATTGCTGCGTCGTCATGTCGATTCGATAACCGGTAAAGGCGCGCGCCGATTCACGAATGTCCGGCTCGGTGTAATTGCCGATGCCGACCGTAAACAGTTCCATCAATTCGCGCGCCCAATTTTCGTTCGGATGCTCTTTCCGGCTCTGTTGAAGATCGAGATAGATCATCATCGCCGGGTCGCGCGAGATTTTTTTTACGAGCGTGCCGAAATTTCCGAGGGCGTTCCGGCGGAGCGTGTTATTTTGCAGCCACATGAAGTAGCCGTCTCTGACTTTTTGGACGCTGGTCGCAAAATGGCCGTGCCAAAACAGCGTCATTTTTTCGAGAAGCGGCGCCGGGCCGTTCATCATCCGGTCGAGCCACCAATGGCGAAGATCGAGAATCTCTTCGCCCTCCATCGTGCGCAGTTGGCGCGCCTTCTCCTGAAAATTCTCACCCCGATCTTTTACGTCTTTAATTTCCATCCGCATCTCGCGGATGTTGCGCGGATGCGCCCACGCCGGCGGCGGAACGTTGGTGGCTTCGCTGCGAACATCGACCAGCTCCCGCACCATTGTCGCGAGGCCTTTCTTACGAGCCGCCCCGATCTCGGAAGGCGTGCCACCGAATGCCGCTCGGTTCAGCAGATGCGCGGCTGTCTCTTCATTCCATTTTTGCGCTGGCAACGGAGTGAGCACGCTAATTGAACGAAATAGTTAGGATAAAGTTGCCACCGTATTCTTATTCTTTGTCGAACAGGAGTAGGAATACAATTACGCTTGGGAACAAGAGCAAGAAACATGCTGAAGTTTATCAATCTGACGCAGCGCACGGAGATCGGCGCGAACTCATATTACATTGAGATCGGCGGTCATCGCCTGGTGCTCGACTGCGGAATGCATCCGAAAAAGGCGGGCGAGGATGCGCTGCCAAATTTCAAAGCGGTCGTGGATCGACAGCTCGATGCCATCCTGATCTCGCATTCGCACCAGGACCACATCGGCACACTTCCCGTGCTCATGCGACGGCAACCCGATGCGCGTGTTTTTATGACGGAAACGACCGCGGAAATCGGGAGCGCCTTACTGCACAACTCGGTCAACGTGATGACGCGCCAGCGCGAGGAGATAGGTCCCGCAGTCGCGGGATTGTACCCGCTTTTTACCCACCGCGAAACCGACCGGGCAGCAGATTTTTGGCATTGGTGCCCATTGCGGCAGCGCATCACGATCTCCGGTGAACGTGCGACTGGGCGCGACACCGATGCGCTCACCTTTGAATTTTTTGACGCAGGCCACGTCCTCGGCTCCGCCGGAATCGTGTTGCGCGCCGAGGGCCGCACGATTTTCTACACGGGCGACGTCAATTTCGACGATCAAACGATCATGTCAGCGGCAACGTTCCCCGAGGAGGGGATCGATATCTTGATCATGGAGAGCACACGGGGCGATCATGGCAAGTCCGCGAACTGGACGCGCGCCGGTGAAGAACGGCGGTTGGCCGGAGCAATCGATCGCGCCTTCCAGCACGGCGCCTGCGTGCTCATTCCCGTTTTCGCGCTCGGCAAAACCCAGGAAGTGCTCGCGATGCTTTATCAATTCCGCCGGGAAAAATTACTGACTAATTTCCCGATTTATATTGGCGGTCTCAGTTCGAAGATGACGGAGATTTACGATCGTCGCGCGCACTTAAGCCGGCGCCGGTTGCCGCGCCTGCAATTGATGGAGGAAGTTGCGCCGTTTGTTTTAAACGGTCAGACCATTCGGGACGCGCCGGCGCGTCCCGGACGCATTTATGCGCTTTCCAGCGGAATGATGGTGCCAAAAACTCTCTCCAATATTTTTGCGCGACGCATTATCGGGAATCCGCGGAGCTCGATCTTTTTTGTTGGCTACGCTGATCCTCAATCTCCGGCCGGAATCTTGCGAGATACGCAACCGGGCGCGGAAGTAACGCTCGATCCCGATGAGCCGGCGCAGCGCGTGCGTTGCCACATCGAACAGTTTCAATTCAGCGCGCACGCATCGCGTGAGGCGCTCATTGCCTATGCCAAAAGACTTTCGCCGAAGAAAATCGTGCTCGTGCACGGCGATCCCCCGGCGGTCGAGTGGATGCGTGCAACGCTTGCCGCGGAGCTGCGCGATTCCGAAGTAATCGTTCCGACACCTGGAGTGGAATTGGATCTGTAGCGGCGCTCTATAAGCGTCCCATTATTTTGCAACGATATTTGCGACGGTCATAGACCGCCGCTACAGCAAATGACGAAAATCGCCTCTTGGAATATCAATTCGTTGCGCAAACGTCAGGATCGCCTTTTTGCCTGGCTCGAGGCAACCAAGCCGGACATCGTCTGTTTGCAGGAAACCAAATGCACGGACGACCAATTTCCTGTGCTCGCCGTGCAATCGGCCGGTTATCATTCGGCCTACCACGGCGAGAAATCGTACAACGGGGTCGCCATCCTCTCGAAAACCAAACTGCGCGATGTCCGGGCGTCGCTTTGCGATGAAATTGTCGATTCGCAAGCGCGCGTCATTGCAGCGAGGCTCGACAATGTGCGGGTCTATTCGATCTATGCGCCCAATGGTCAGGCGGTTGGATCGCCGGCGTACGAATACAAACTGAATTGGTACGCGCGGTTGCGTGATTGCCTAACGAAAGAAACGGATCTCGATCTTGTCGTCTGCGGCGATTTCAACGTTGCGCCAGAAGATGCCGATGTTTACGATCCGGCGCTGTGGCGTGGCGCAATCATGTGTTCTGACGGAGAACGCGCGGCGTTTCAGCAATTATGCGATGACGGCTTGACCGACACGCTGAGACTTCATCACAAAGAGAGCGGGCTTTTCAGTTGGTGGGATTATCGGATGCTTTCTTTTCCAAAAAATCGCGGCCTGCGCATCGACGCGATCCTCGCGAGCAAATCACTTGCGACAAAATGCACTGATGCCGGCATCGATCGCGAGATGCGGAAGGGAAAAGAACCTTCCGATCACGCGCCGGTTTGGGCAGAATTTAATCTGTCGCGGCGCTCTATGAGCGTCGCATCAATTTGAAATAATAGTGCGACGGTCACAGACCGTCGCTACACGGACAACGTGATGAATGAGAGTTCGCATCCGCGCGTGGCTTCGGCGCCACCGAAGCCGCTTATGATTTGGGATGGCGAGTGTCATTTTTGCCGATTATGGATCGAGCGCTGGCGTGTGCTTACCGCGGGCGAGGTCGAGTACGAGACCTATCAAAAAGCCGCGTTGCGATTTCCTGAAATACCGCGAGAGCAATTCCAACGATCGGTCATTTACATTAACAAAGAGGGCGAAGTTTTTTCCGCGGCGGAGGCGATCTATCGTTCGTTGAGTTGTCGATCTTCGCGCAAATGGATGGCGTGGAGTTATGATCACGTTCCCGGTTTCGCGGCGATTTCCGAGATTCCTTACAAAATTATTGCGCGTCACCGGACATTTGGGTCGGCAGTTACCCGATTGCTTTGGGGCGCCGACGTGCGGCCACCGACCTATTTTGCGGCGCGCCGCTGGTTTCTCCGCGCGCTCGGGCTGGTTTATCTCATCGCCTTTGTTTCGTTTTGGGTACAGGCCGATGGACTCATCGGTACGAACGGGATTTTGCCGGTGAGCCAGTTTCTACAGGCAGCGCATGACCAACTTGGGGGGCGGGCTTATTCGATCTTGCCCACGCTTTGCTGGTTTAACTCGAGCAACGTCTTTCTCCATTTCCTATGCGGTGGCGGCGTTGTTCTGTCGCTGCTTCTGATCTGCGGGATCGTTCCCGTCGCCTGCCTGATCGCGCTGTTTGTTTTTTATCTCTCGCTCACGATCGCCGGCCAAACATTTCTCAATTTTCAATGGGACATTCTGCTGCTGGAGGCTGGTTTCTTGTCGATCTTTCTCGCGCCATGGCAGTGGTGGCCAAAACGCGATCGCGAACCACCGCTCTCCCGATCTGCGTTGTTCTTGCTCAAGCTGCTTCTCTTCAAGTTGATGGTGATGTCCGGCGTCGTGAAGCTGACGAGCGGTGATGACTCCTGGGGCTGGCTCGATCATTCTTTCCATTGGAGTGCCCTGACCGCGCTCGATTATCACTACTGGTCGCAACCGCTCCCGACGATTTTCGCGTGGTGGGCGGACAAAAGCCCGGAATGGTTCAAGCATTTTTCGGTCGCATTCTGTCTCGTGGTCGAAATCATTGTGCCGCTTCTTATCTGGGCGCCGCGCCGGCTGCGGCTCAGCGCCGCCGGTTTGTTCATTTTTCTGCAAGTCGTCATCGCGCTCACCGGCAATTATTGTTTCTTCAATCTGCTCACCATCGCGCTTTGCTTGTTGCTGGTTGACGATGCTGTAACCGCCTCGCTGCGCGAGGCGCGCACGTTTCGCACAGCGACACGGCTACAGGATCGATTGCCGATCTACGGCGCGGTTGCGGTGATCATTGTGATGTTGCCGCTGGATGGGTGGCTCATCTTTACCGCATTCAAACCGGAAGCGAGATGGCCGCGCCCGCTCGCATTCGTTTACGAACGCGTTGAACCATTCCGGATCGCGAACGGCTACGGACTTTTCCGCGTAATGACGAAGGACCGCCGCGAAATTGAAATCGAAGGCAGCGCGGACGGGATCGATTGGCTGCCTTACGAATTCAAATGGAAACCGGGCGATGTGATGCGTGCACCCGGCTGGTGCGCGCCGCATCAGCCGCGGCTCGACTGGCAGATGTGGTTCGCCGCGCTGGGATCACCTCGGGAGAATTTGTGGTTCTACAACCTTGAAGTTCGCTTGCTGGAAGGCAAAACGGACGTGACGCGGCTCTTCGCGCGCATTCCTTTTCCGCAAAAACCGCCGCGATACATCCGGGCCACTTTCTATCGATACAGATTTACCACCAGCGACGAGCATCGGGAAACCGGCGCGTGGTGGAAACGTCAGGAACTCGGCGAATACTTACCGACGATCTCCCTCGATCGATTTTGGTGAGATCGACAAGTGGTTGTAATCACGGGGTTGTGCGCCATTCCGACCAGTCAGGTTGAGAGGCGGGTCGTCTGCGATTATGTTCGCGCAATGCCGAAGGAAGAACAGATCGTGACGGAAGGGACGGTGACACAAGTGTTGCCGGGCACGATGTTTCGCGTCGATCTTCCCGGCCAGCGCAATGTCCTCGCTCATATTTCCGGCAAGATGCGCAAGCATTTCATTCGCATCGTGCCGGGCGACAAGGTCTCGGTGGAATTGTCACCATACGATCTGACCAAGGCGCGGATCATTTTTCGCGAGCAGTAGCGCGCCGCTGAAGGGGATATGCGCGTTAAATCGTTGAACGTTAAGGCGTAAATCGCTTCAACCCTGTAACTCTTTAACGCTTCAACGATCGATACGATCGACATTTTCATAAGCGCAAGCGACGCGCGAGTTGCGTTTTCGTTAGGGAAAGATTTGTTCGGCGCGCTATTTGCTCAAAATCAAGAG
>JBAQJG010000176.1:0-1549 GCA_049300145.1 Chthoniobacterales bacterium
AGACATGCCCACGCAGCCGTAGCCGGTGAGACTAGCGCCGAAAAATCCCAGCTCGGCCATTTGCGGCACCAAGTGCAAGGGGAAGGTAGCTTCGCGATTGTGCTTTTCGATGATGGGGAGAACTTCGCGATCGACGAATTCGCGCGCGGTCTGGCGCGCCAGTCGCTCGTCGTCATTCAGCAAAGAATCTGCTTCGAGGAAATCCACACCGGCGAACCCAGGCATATTATCTCCGCGGGACGAAGTGCCGATTGTACACCCTCGACGCGCCTGCGCGACCGTTGCGCGCGGCCGCGCGAAGCCGGATTGACAGAAAAGAGCCGCTCCGCATATTCTCGGGACTAAAGGAGTTGTAGCGCATTCGAGTGAAAAGCAAGGTGCCAAATTGTTTGATTCTGGCCGGTCTCCTTCTGACGATTTGTGGCTCGGCCTTCGCGCATCACGGAAGCGCGATGTACGTGAAAAAGGCCATCGTCTTGAAGGATGCAACCGTCACGAAATTCATGTGGCAGAATCCACACACCTTGGTTTTGTTTGATGTCAAGGATGATAAAGGCAACGTCGTGCATTGGGCGGGTGAAGCCGGCAGTGCCGGCGCGATTCGACTATGGGGCTGGAATAAATATTCTTTGAGGCCAGGGGACGTGATAACGGTTTACATCTGGCCCTCAAAATTCGACACCGCAGCCGGACGTCTCGAGAAAATCGTGCTGGGTAGTGGCAGGATCCTAAGGGACAGCGATCGGGAAGACCAGGGCGACATCAATCGGTACTAAGGGCGATACTGATGGCGATACTAGTGTGCTTCACGGCTTTTCGGAATTCGTCTACTTTCCACGAGGTGAAAGGGAATGCCGAATCTTGTTAAAACTGCAATCGTAAGTCTCGCAGGCGTCCTGATTTTTGGATCTTATGCGGCGGCACAGAATACGCACACCGAGGCTCCCGGACCATTACGCGAGGGCAGCGCCAGCATACTCGACAAATTGGCCAGCGAGGGCACGGGTGGCGCCGCTCCCAAGCGTGACCTGACCGGCTTTTGGGGATCGAGCGTGGGCCAGAAAATCAATCCGCTTCCGCCCATGACCTCCTGGGCCGAGCAAGTCTTTCGTACGCACAAGAATAATTCGCAGTACGCCGTGGCGGAATCCAACGATCCGGACAACACGTGCGATCCGCTGGGATTTCCCCGCGCCATGGTTTTTATGACCAGGGGAATTGCTTTCGCGACGATGCCGGACCGCATGTTACAGATGTGGCAGTACGACAAGACTTGGCGGCAAATCTTTACGGACGGACGGCCGTTGCCCACAAACGTAGGTGGAAGCGAAAAGGATGCTCCCGACCCCCGCTACTGGGGATATTCGGTCGGCCATTGGCAGGACGATTACACATTTATCGTGGAGACGACCGGAAGCGACGAAAACACCTGGCTCGATAACGCCGGTCATCCGCACAGCGTCGGTATTCACGTGACGGAAACTTACAAGCGTTTGGACCACAACGATCTCGAAGTCACCATCCACATCGATGACCCGAAGGCCTACAC
>JBAQJG010000177.1:0-6415 GCA_049300145.1 Chthoniobacterales bacterium
GCGATTTGTCGGTGATCACCATTTTCACATTGCCGATTAATCGTCCCGTTTTCGTGTTCGGATCGAACTGCACGGAATCGCCCTCGATGTTGAAATCGGCGCGCCGGATCGTCGAGCGCTCGTGCGAACTCAAAATCCGCGTTTTCAAATCGAGCACGGACGTGCTCATGTCGATCTGGAGATCGGGGCGGTTCTCCAACGTGTAGGTCATGATCTTGAGATGCTGGAAGCGGACGTGTCCTTCGTCGATCCGTCGCGCTGTTCCTGCTTCAAACTTTCCCCGGAGATGACCCTCGGCGTCGAAATCGGGCAGGACGAGGCCCTTCGCCTCGTGACCGACCGGAAGCGGAATATTGGTCAAACTTTGCTCGCCCGGAGAAGCACTCGGTGTGGCGGTGGTCAGTTTGCTTTTCTTGCCGCCTTTGGGGTTGGCCAACGCAGGCCCCGTCGAAATCAACAGCGACGAGGACAAAATTGACAATACCCAAACGAACCAGCTCCAGTTTGCGGAGGGGCCGCTACGAGACGGCAGCATGGATAGCCTTTAACATGCGCAAGTTCTTCGGCAAATTTTTTAGCGGAATCTGGTTCGGCCCATCCGACAAAGCGCGCCCCGGATTTTCATGCACTTCCATAAAGATGCCGTCGCATCCGGCTGCGATGGCAGCACGCGCCAACACCGGCGCCAGTTCGGCATCGCCGGACGTGGAGTCCCCTGCTCCGCCTGGCCGTTGCACAGAATGCGTGGCATCGAAAATTACGCGATAACCCGCCTCGCGCATCCAATAGAGCGAGCGCATATCCGCCACGAGATTGTTGTAACCGAAGGTTGTGCCACGCTCCGTGAAACAAAAATTTTCGTTGCCGAATGCGATGAGCTTTTCCGCAATGTTCTTCACATCCCAAGGCGCGAGAAATTGCCCTTTTTTCACGTTGATCGCGCGACCGGTTTCGGCCGCGGCCCGGAGCAAATCCGTTTGCCGGCAGAGAAATGCGGGTATTTGCAAGAGCTCGATCTTTTCCCCGGCAATTGCGGCTTCCGTCGGCGAATGCACGTCGGTTGTGACTGGAATTTTTAAGTCGCGCCCGATGGCCGACAAAATCTCGCAGCCTTCGCGCGCACCGATTCCACGAAACGAACGCACTGACGTTCGGTTGGCTTTGTCGTAGGAAGCCTTGAAAATAAAATCGACATCTTCCGTCGCGCAGATCTCGAAAATCTTTCGCGCCATTCGCCAAGCAAACTTTTCCGATTCGATCACGCATGGCCCGAGAATAAACGCGGGACGTCTTCCGCCGATGGTGACCGATCCAATTTTAAATGGCTTGGATTTCACTAAAGAGAGAATGAATCAGGAAAGCAGGAAAAAAAGAAAAAGAATCACCCTGCTCTTTCCTGCTTGCCCCCGTTCGTGATTAATCTTCCCTTTGCCAGATCGACAATCGCAAACGGCGCATAGAGCCCGAGAAAAAAGAGTAACGCGACTCCCTGCATCTCCAAAAGATAAAGCGGCCGCCAGTCAGATAGAAAACTCAGAATGGAAAACGCTTCCGGTTTGTGCAGGAGAAATCCGTAATTAGAACCGGTCCACGCGTCGGCGAACATGGTAATGACAAAATAAACCTCCGACCACGCGAACACGCGAACGATCGACATCGGATACGGCCGGTATCGCCGCATCAACATTAAGAAGATGACGCCGATGATGATGCCAGAGTGCGAAATAAAAAAACTGAAGAAGCGAACGTCAGGAAACCCGAAGTGGAGATCCGGTGTGAGAACTGCTTGCAACGTTCCACCGATTCCCCAGAAATAAGCGACTTCGAACCAACGCTGACGCCCGCTCAACATCGCCACGATCACGACCACCATTCCCCAATCGCACAGTTGCAGCGGCAACATCTGCTGCCAGCTCACGATGCCACCGCTGTAACGCACAAAAATCAAATACGTCGCGTAATTCAAAATGAGCAGAACAGATAAGGCGACGATGATCGCGCGTTCGACTCGGCTCGATCTTGCCCGGCACGCAATTGCGGCCAGCACAAAGGGCAGGTCAATTGTCAGGAAAATGACTGTGAGATGCGCGGGGCCGTAGGGCTGAAAGGGACGCTCGGGACTCATCGCAAAATCGAAAATCAGAAGGACCGCCGAACGCTCAGCGAATCACCCAGAGATTGCAGGGGATGACGTCGGTGATCCACGCGATGTTGTTCGGCAATCGCTCGCTTGCATCGCCGTTCGCCCGCACGGGCACCACGAGCAAATTTGCCTCCACCGATTGGACAAAGTCGGAGGCGGCGAAGCCGGTATTTCCGCGGATACAGCGCGCTTCGATCGGCACCTCCGTGTGACCGGCCGCGAGAATGAATTCTTCCAAAGCGACTTCCTCCTCTTCAAAAGTGCGGGGCCGCGGAGCAAGATCTCCTGCATCGTCTCGCAAAGTAGCACGGGCTTCGTCGAAGGTAGTATAAACGCGAACCACGTAGAGCCGTTCGCACGCCTCGGCGGCGGCGAGGTAAAGCGTCTTCTTTAGCGCACGCTGCTCATGTTCCGAATAACTCGACGTCACGAAAACGATTTTGCGTAAGGGGCGCGGCGGCCGTTCCGGCGTGGTGAACAGCATAACGGAACACGCCGCCTCCCGCACCAGACGTCGCGCGACATTCCCGAGGAAAGATCGCAGGATGATTTCTTTCTCCAGTGCGCCCGCAATGACAAGATCGACGTCGTTTTCTGCAGTCGCTTTCAATATGGCTTCCGCAGGATCGCCCTTTTGATAATGAATCGCAGAATCCGCCGGCAATTGTAATTGGCTCATCACATCGCGAAACTTCTGCGCCGTCTCCGCATCGCGCTCACCCACGTAGATCAAGTTCAGGCGTGAGCCAAACCGGTCGCGAATCCGTTTCGCTTCGGAGAGCACTTGCTCGAACCGCGGGGAGAACGTGGTCGCCACGGCAATAGTGCGATAAGAAGGATCGAGCATAGCCAAAGTAATCTGAAGCGCTGTGCTTATTCAGCAAATCTTTCCAAGCGCAAGCGGCTGCAGCCGCTCCGGCTCTGCCAAGCGCGGCCCGTAGATTTGCAACACGGGCGCGCCACGTTGGCCGGAGGGCGATGACTATAGGCGGCTGGCATTTGAACGTTGAGCGTTGAGCGTTGAACGTTCCCTCAATCATGAGACGCGCGATTTATCCAGGCAGCTTTGATCCGGTGACGAACGGCCACCTCGACGTTATTGAGCGAGCACGAAAACTATTTGATGAAGTAATCGTGGCGGTCGCGCACAACGATGAGAAACAGGCGCTCTTTTCGCTTCAGGAGCGTCTCGGCCTGCTGAAAGAGACGGCCGGCAAGATCGACAGGGTGCGGATTACGCAATTCGACGGGTTGCTCGTCGAATTCGCAGCCGCCCAAAAAGCGACCGCGGTCATCCGCGGCCTGCGCGCAGTTTCCGATTTCGAATTCGAATTTCAAATGGCGCTAATGAATCGCAAACTTGAGACGAGCGTGGAAACAATTTTCCTGATGCCGAAGGAGGAATTCACCTACTTGAGCTCGCGTCTGGTGAAGGAAATTGCGCGCTTGGGCGGCGAGGTCTCGAGCTTCGTGCCGCCGGCTGTGGCCAAAGCGCTTGGAAAGAAATTCACCGCGAGCAAGAAAAAATGACGAATAACGAAGCACGAATGAATGACGAAATCCGAATGACGAAAAGAAGTATCCGAACGCTCTTTGGTCATTTGGGGATTCCGACTTCCTTCGTCATTCGTCATTCGTGCTTCGTCATTGTTTCGCCATCCCCTGTCGCCGACTCCGCCCGATGAAGATTCATCTGAAACAAATTCCAGCCGAAGGTTTGCATCTGGAGGGCGATGAGGATTGCCCGATTCCGGAGTTGGAGCCGGAGGAAATCCGCTGCGTCGGGCCGCTGTCTTACAACCTCGACATTGGCATTTCACCTGGCGTGCTTTGGGCGAACGGATCGCTCAAACAACCGGTGGAGCTACGCTGTGTCGCGTGTCTCGAAAAATTCGTGCACGAGATCAAGGTGCCGGCATTTGCCTTGCACACGGAGTTGCACGGGCCGGAGACGGTCGATCTGTCGCCGTTTCTGCGAGAGGATCTGTTGCTCAATCTGCCGGCGCACCCGCGTTGCGACCGCGATGGTGGCTGTGTTTGCAAAGCGTCGCGAACCGTCACACAAGCCCGCGCAAGAACCGACGAGCGTAAACCGGATTGGAGCGCACTGGATAAGTTGAAGATTACGAAACGTTGAAACGCTACATCGTGAATCGTTGAATCGGGCAATCTGCGAATCACGATTCCAAAATCGCGAATCACGTCGCCGTATTTGTCTTTTCCTGATTTCCTGCTTTCCTTATCCGGCTTATGGGAGTTCCGAAACGTAGGACGTCGAAAATGCGGTTGCGCACGCGCAAAGCCGCGAATCGCTGGCATGCGCCGCAGCTAACCAAATGCCCGCAATGCGGCAGCACCGTTGCATCACACGCCGTTTGTCCATCCTGCGGTTATTATAAAGGCCGGCAAGTCCTGACCGTTGGCGCGAAGTAAGTTTCTACAGCCGCTCACCGCGGCGAGCGCGGCGCATGTGCGTTCCAAATCTCACACGTATCACAGCGCTCACAGAGCAAAGACTACAACACCGCGTCGCCCTAGAGGGGGACGGCCACAACTGGATTTTCGCTTTGCAATCGGTGGCTAAAATTCGCAAAGTTTCCCTCCGATGAAGATCGCCCTGGATGCGATGGGCGGCGATTTTGGCCCGCCGAGTCTCGTGGCTGGCGCCGTGATGGCGCTGCGGGAGTATCAGCACATCACCAAGCTTTTTCTGGTCGGTGATTCTGCGAAAATCGAAACAGAGCTAAAGAAGCATCGGTGCAATGATTCGAGGATCGATATTGTCCATTCCTCGCAAGTGGTGGAGATGAGCGATCGCGCCGTGGAAGCGGTGCGACGGAAAAAAGATTCGTCGGTCAGTCGCGCGGTCGATCTGGTGAAGAATGGCGAAGCCGATGCGATTGTGAGCGCTGGCCATACCGGCGCAGCGGTCGCGGCAACCACGATCAAGCTGCGCAATTTGCCCGGGATCGACCGCCCAGGGATCGCAGCCGTTCTGCCAACGCAATTCAACGTCTTTGTCCTGATCGATGCGGGCGCAAACACGGACGCGCGGCCCGACCATCTCTTGCAATACGCAATCATGGGTTCGGTTTATTCGCGCCACGTCCTCGGTTACAAAAAACCGACGGTGGGTTTGATATCCCTGGGCGAGGAAGATGTAAAAGGCACCGAGTTGACGAAGGAAGTTTTCAAGCTGCTGAAGAAAACCTCGCTCAATTTCCGCGGAAACATCGAAGGCCGCCACCTGTTTGAAGATCCAGTCGAGGTGGTCGTCTGCGATGGTTTTGTCGGGAACGTGATTTTGAAAACGTCCGAGTCCATCGCGGTCGCAATTTTCAAATGGCTCAAGCATGAGTTAACGCGTTCGAGGGCACGGCAGGCCGGCGCTTATCTCGCGCGGGACGCGTTTCGCACGATCAAGAAGAGGACGAACTACGAGGAGTACGGCGGCATGCCGTTGCTTGGCGTGAACGGCATCTGCATTATCGCGCACGGCGCGAGCTCACCGCTAGCGATTAAGAACGCATTGCGTGTCGCCGCGGAGTCGATTGAACAGCAGGTGAATCCGCATATCGTCGAGGAGATTCGCCGTTACAATGAAGCGACAGCCCCGCTCGAGCCCGCGCTCCGCTAAAACGCAACGCACTGTCTCGATCATCGGCACCGGCAGTTATGTGCCGGAAAAAATTCTGACGAACGAGGATCTGTCGCGCATAGTTGACACTTCGGACGAGTGGATCACCACCCGAACCGGCATCAAGCAACGGCGCATCGCGGCCAAGGACGAACACACCAGCGACATGGCGGCGAAAGCGGCATTGCAAGCGATCGAGCAAGCGAAAATTTCACTGGCCGAAATCGATCTCATTCTTGTCGCTACGGCCACGCCGGACATGCTGTTTCCGGCCACGGCCTGTTTTGTCCAAAAAAAGATCGGCGCAACGAATGCCGCCTGTCTCGATATTTCCGCTGCCTGCGCTGGTTTTCTCTTTGGTGTCGAAATCGCGCAGCAATTCATCACCTCGCATACCTACGACACGGTGCTCGTCATTGGCGCGGACAAATTGACCGCGATCACAAATTGGACTGATCGCAACACCTGTATACTATTTGGTGACGGAGCGGGTGCCGCTATCTTACGCCACCGCGGCGGAAGTCACGGCGTAATTAGCACCCACATCGGCAGCGACGGCCAATATACCGATATTTTGTTTATGCCTGGGGGCGGCTCGCGCTGCCCGATTACCCGCGAGAATGCTGATCTTAATC
>JBAQJG010000178.1:0-1777 GCA_049300145.1 Chthoniobacterales bacterium
GAACAGGTCACGCCCACCGCGTCTTTCATCGAAGACTTGGGCGCTGATTCACTCGATATCGTGGAATTGGTAATGGCTTTTGAGGAGGAATTTTCTGTCGAAGTTCCAGATGAAGATGCCGAAAAACTGCAGACGGTCGGCGACGTCATCAAATACATCGAGGAACGATCAAAGCAGCAGGGCGGCGGCGGTTAACTCCAAAACCTTTCGCGAGTTAATGCGACCGCGCGAGGCGCTGGACATTCGATAACTGTAGGGCAACCGCTCCGGTTGCCACCCAGGGCCCGGCAAGCGATGCGCTTGCCCTACAAATTAAAGCAGGAACAACTGGGGCTGGGTTCGTTTAGCGAGTTGCCAACGAACGCAACTCGCCCAGACTAGAAGCGATGAATTTTACGTTGCTCGAGCGGCCGCTCTTCCATGCGGCTGGGCACGCTATCTCGTTCCTGGGCTTGGTTGCCTTCGCCGCGCTTTTCGCGGCAGGTCTGTTGACCGCGCGCACGCTGCAAAGCGATGTCGTCCGGCGTTTTTTCAGCCGGTTTAAGATCGACAGTAACTTCGTCGCCATCGTTACCACAATCTTAAGCCTTTCCGCGCTGGTTTTTTTCACGGTTAACGCGATCAATGCCGCGGGCATCCCGCTCTCGTGGAATGCGCCTTTGCCCGGCGTCTCGCTCAGCTTGTTCCAAATTTTCCTGCTCATCGCGCTGCTGATCGCGGTCTTCTGGATTTCCTCGCGCACGAAGCATTTTCTGTTCAACCGGTTGCTCACCAAGAGCGGGCTCGATCGCGCGTTGCAGTACGCGATTTCGCAGATCGTCAGCAACGTCGTGTTGATCGTCGGCATTATTATTGTCCTGGAGAACACCGGCATCCATCTCGGCGCGCTAGCGGTTTTTGCCGGAGCAGTAGGCGTGGGTGTCGGGTTCGGTCTGCAAAATATCACGAGCAATTTCATCAGTGGCCTCGTGATTTTGGCAGAGAGACCGATCACGATCGGCGATCGCATTGAAGTCGCAGGCATCGCCGGTCAGGTGCAGCAAATTCGCGCACGCAGCACCGTCATTCTGACGAACGATAACATCGCGATGATCGTGCCGAACACGAAATTCATCGACTCGCCGGTGACGAACTGGACTTATGGCGATCCACGCGTCCGCTTCCGGGTGCCAGTACCCGTGGCCTACGGCAGCGACGTAAACAAAGTGCGCGAGGTTCTCATCGCCGCAGCCCGCGAACACCCGGCCACGTTGAGCGAGCCGGCGCCAAATGCCTATCTCGAGAAATTCGGCGAGAGCTCAATCGATTTTGAGCTCGTCGCCTGGAGCCAGGAGATGAGCTATCGCCCGCGCCGGTTCAAAAGCGACTTGAATTTCCTGATCGACAAACATCTGCGCGCCGCAGGAATCGAAATTCCGCGTCCGCAGCGCGATCTGCACATTCGCAGCGGCGTTCTGAAAGTGGAGAACGTTGCCGCGCAAGATCGGGATGCAGAGCAACGGACGGCATGATTTCTCCCGCTGGCAGCATCATTCCTCTTCCGCAGGGCATCGCAAAAATTGTGATGCGCGCCGAGCTGCAAAATTGCGATGCCTGGAAGCACGCTTTTCAAAACCGGTGCAAGGACTACCGCTATTACGAGATTGTCGAGCAAACTCTCGATGGCGATTTCGAGCATCGGTATCTGCTTCTCGAAGATGGCTCGGGAAACGTTCGCGCCATTCAGCCGCTTTTTTTCGTCAGGCAAAACCTCGTCGAAGGCGTGCCGGGTAAGGTC
>JBAQJG010000179.1:0-3177 GCA_049300145.1 Chthoniobacterales bacterium
GTGAAGGTTGATGCTGGCCCCACGCACCCTTCTTATCAACGATCACACGGCCTTGCTGGATAAGTTCTTTACACGATTCGAGCGCTACCTGGTTTAATTTTGTAGCATGAACTGCTCGGCCGCGAGATAGCTGAGGCGCTGCCGCTCGCTCTTCAAAAGCCGCGAACGTCTTGTCATGGGCCGGCAAAGCCGCGCAGAAAAATGCGAAACCGGTGACGAGAGAGACGAACTTTATTTTTGGAACGTTCGATTTCATGAACCGGCGCGCGGCCAGATATTGCAAACTCACGGTGAGGCCTCAACTAAAATCGGCCAACGCGGCTTCGTTGGATTAGCGCTCGCGATTCTTGCGCGGCTAGTGAATAGTTCGCGACCGTAAATCGGGCTGTAGTTCAGCTTGGTAGAACGCTTGAATGGGGTTCAAGAGGTCGTGGGTTCGAATCCCGCCAGCCCGATGTAAGAATCAAAGCCGAAACGATTTCTCGAACCTAAACTTGTAGAACGGTCGCCGCGGCGACAGGTCGTGGGTTCAAATCCCGCCAGCTCCAGAAGATTCATTCGCCGCAGATTTACACGGATGAAACATAGAAAAAAATCTGTGAAAATCTGTGGTCATCTGTGGCTAAATTCGCTGTGTTAATTGCGGGCTTCTTCGTTCCGCCTTAGCGTCCGCGCCTATGTTAAGCGCGGGAATCGTCGGGTTGCCGAACGTCGGCAAGTCCACTCTTTTCAATGCGGTCACCCGAACGCACAAAGCGCCGGCGGAGAATTATCCTTTCTGCACGATCGATCCCAATGTCGGCATCGTGACCGTTCCTGACCCACGCCTTGCGAAGCTCTCGGCCATGTCTCATTCGCAGAAGATCGTTCCAACCGCGATTGAGTTTGTCGATATTGCCGGTCTGGTCAAAGGCGCGAGCGCAGGCGAAGGCCTGGGCAATCAATTTCTCCATCACATCCGTGAGGTGGATGCAATCGTGCAGGTGGTGCGCTGTTTCGAAGACAGCGATGTTCATCATGTCAGCGGAACGATCGATCCGATTCGCGACATCGAAGTCATCAACACCGAGCTTGTCCTGGCCGATCTGGCCTCGCTCCAGAAACGTCACGATCGCCTGCAAAAGGAAGTTCGCGCCGGCGACAAAACCGCAAAGACACAAGGCGCGATCATCGAAAAGTTATTGCCGCATCTCGATCTCGGGAAGCCGGCCATCACTGCGGACTTGACGCCCGAAGAAAAAATCATTGCCCGCGATTTCTTTTTGCTGACCTCGAAGCCGACCCTCTTCGCCAGCAACGTGGCCGAGTCGGATCTCGCGGCCATCGCTCTAGCCGCGGCCGGTGGCCGCGCCCCACATCAATCTGCCAAAACCGGGGCCAGCGACCCCGGCTCCAGGGCTGCGCGATATGTCGATGCAATCGAAGATTATGCGCGACATCATTTCGCAACCGAGGCGGTCGTCATCAGCGCACAGATCGAAAGCGAACTCGTCGATCTTAGCGAGAAGGAAGCGATGGAATATTTGCGCGGCCTCGGCGTCGAAGACAGCGGCGTGCGCACGCTGATTCGGGCGGTTTATCACCTGCTCGGCTTGCGCACCTTCTTTACGACCGGAGAAAAAGAAACGCGTGCCTGGACCATTCACGCAGGCGAAAAAGCGCCTGCGGCAGCTGGCGCGATCCATTCGGATTTCGAGCGCGGCTTCATCGCGGCGGAGACAATTCAGTATGATGATCTCGTTGCGCTCGGTTCCTATGCGAAAGCGCGCGAAGCGGGCAAGCTTCGTATTGAAGGAAAAGATTACGTCCTGCGCGATGGCGACGTGATCCTGTTTCGCTTCAACGTCTGAGCCTTTTAATGTGGGAGCGGCCTTAGTGCCGCGATGATCGGGACGCTAAGGTCCCTCCCACATTGAACCCACGTTACGTCGCGTCGTACAGAATCCGTCCGCAGTTCTCGCAGCTCACGATTTCCTTTCCCGCTCTCACACGCATCGCCGTGTCCGCGGTCACTTTCATGTGGCAACCGGTGCAAACGTCGTGTTCGAGCGCGACCACAACCGCGTCGCCCTTGCTCGTGAAAAGACGCTCGAAACGACTCAGCAAATCTTCGTCGATCTTGCCGGCGAGCTCCGCGCGCTCCTTGGTCAGGTCTTCCAGCCGGGCCTGCAAAGTTTTTGATTTAGCTTCGAGGTCCGCCATCTGCCGCGAATTGGATTCTTTTGTGGTCGCGGCTTTTTTTTCCTCCGCAGCGAGCTCGGCTTTGATCTTGTCGGCTTGCTCCATCAGTTCGAGCTCTGCGTCCTCGATTTTGCTGATTTCACTCTCGTAACGCTGAATTTCGTGGCCCATCGCCTGAAACTCATCGTTCTTCCGCGTTTGATATTGCTGGGTCTTGAGCCGGGAAACACTTTCCGCGCGCGTCCCCACGTCGAGCTCGAGCTTCTTGCGATCGAGCTCGACCTGTCGCCCCTTGTGCTTGAGCGCTTCGACACTGGCCACGCTCGCGGCCAATTGGGCTTCGAGATTCTGCTTTTGCAGCGGCAGGGTTCTTATTTCCGTCTGGATCTGTTTGATCTTTTGTTGTCGATCTTGAAGAACGAGTAGTTGTTCCAATTCCGCATGCACGGGCCTCGAAGTTATTGGCTCAGCGCAGCGCCGTCAATCGCTGGAGGAGCAGCGCCTGGCTTCGAGTAAAATTGGACGGAGGCGTCGCTTGTTGGCCTAACGAGCAGTTTTCCCACTGAATTCGTCAAACTCTCTTAGCACCTGCTCAGGCCGGGCCCGCACCGCAGCGTTTTCCGTTAGATTCACCCAGCGAATCAAGCCTGAGGAATCAATGAGGAATTCGGCCGGACGGGCAATGTCGGTGTGCCCCGGTCCACCTCCCCGGTGCAGAAGATCGTAACGCCGGATGACCTCGGCCTTCGGATCGGAAAGAAACGGATAAGTGAAGCCCATCTTTTGGCAATGCCGTTGATTGATCGCTTGCGCGTCAACGCTGATCGCCACCACTCGGATCCCGCGTGCTTCGAAGTCCGGGAGCCTTTGCTGGAAACTCCGTAACTCGGAGTTGCAAAGCAGTCACCAGTGACCGCGATAGAAAATGAGCAGCGCGCCATGCGCGTTTTTATCGGAAAGCAGATCAGCAAGCGCGATTGCTCTGCCATTTTGATC
>JBAQJG010000180.1:0-11509 GCA_049300145.1 Chthoniobacterales bacterium
AGTTGGCACAAATCGAGACGGCGCTTTGGTTTTGTGTGAGGACCCAGCCAAAGCATGAGCATCTCGCGGCTACCGCTTTGCGCCGGCAGCTCGAGATAACGTGCTTCTCGCCTCGACTGCGTTTTCGGCGTGCGACCCGCCGGGGAGCCGTTTGGTTCGTCGAAGCGATGTTCCCAGGCTACTTGTTCGCAGAGTTTGTTTATTCGCGGCAGCACCGGCAGGTCGAGTACTCGCCCGGAATCCAAGGCTTTGTTCGATTCGGCGATCAGGTGGCAGCACTCGATTCGAGCACGATCGCGAACTTGCGGCAAACAGCAGACGAAGAAGAGATTGTGATATTCAATCCTGAAATCCAAGTTGGACAAGCGGTGCGAATCGCTGAGGGGCCTTTCCAAGGACTCGAAGCGCTCGTGACCCATTTGCTGCCAGCCAAGGAGCGAATAAGGGTGCTACTCGAGTTCCTTGGTCGATCCTTGGAGACGGAAGTTCCCGCGCCGAAGGTTCTCCCTTTGGTGTCTCCAAGGGTCTAATCCTAATTCCTAAGCCGGGGGACGGAGCGGAGGTGGGCTCATCGCTTGCCCTGCGCGGATCCGCGGAACCCGATTTTGAAGTTGCGGCCACGCTTTACGATTCGGCCCGGGCACCTAATCGGTCCTTTCCTTCATTATGCTCGACGTGTTCAATTAGTGAACACGAACGTAAGGATTACAAGGTATGTTGAGAGAAAGAAATAGCCGAATTCCCACCTGAACCGGCCCGAACGCCAGGTGATTGCGATAGTTAGCGCCCGCTGCAGGGTTTGGTATAAGTTGTGCTCCAATATGGACATATGTTTCTTGCCATCGGCATTCTTGCGACTACTTTTGGCGCCGTGGTCGTCATCGCTAACAGCTTGCGAAATACTCCGGAAGCTTACGAAGATCAAGATGGGTTCCATGTGATTCGGAAGCGTGCAAGCGGCAGCGGCATTCTATTTCGTAGAAAATATGCCGGGCAGCTCGGATCAGGCTCCCTAAAAGGGGCGAGAATCCCTCTGTAATCGTTTGGCAGCGCCTTGCCTATTCAAGCTGAAGTCGGGCCTTGCCCAATTCGCTTAAATAATTGCCTCGCTGCTGTCCTTACGAGTGAACTTTCCGCCGATTTTGTCATTTCGATTGGGCGCCTGACGCGAACATCTAGAATCCCGGGTGTGACGGCGCACGATTGGCATTTCGGATTTCTCACGATGTAACTTGACTCCGGCGGGGAGGATTCGCAGGTTTCTTCCTCTCTGGTTGATGGCATTTAAACAGATTTAGCCGGGTAATCCAACATCGGTCTGGCTGCTCGGAAGCGAGCTCAAGTCGCGTGGTTACGGAACCACGCCATGAAACAGAGCAGTGGATAAATGTGCTTCCGGTGATCCCGCCGCTCTTGAAAATGTTCGTCGAGGATTTGCCGGACGAAGCTGGCGTCGAAGAGGCCAGTCTCAGCGACGGCTGCAGGAGAACAGAGATCCTCGATGGTCTCTCGCATGTTCTGATTCAGCCATACCGCGACCGGCATCATGAATCCTGTCTTGCGCCGATGAATGATCTCATTCGGTAAGAGGCGCCGGACCGCTCGCTTCAAAACATACTTGGTCGTTAGGCCACGCAGTTTATCTGCGGGCTGAATCCGGGACGTGTATTCGACCACGTCTCTATCTAGAAAAGGCACGCGCACTTCCAGGGAATGCGCCATGCTCGCGCGGTCCACCTTTAACAGGATATTGTCCTGAAGATAGAGCTTCATGCACAAGTATTGCAGGCGCTGAAAGTCTCCCTTCAATCCGCTCTGTCGAATGTGTGCCGAGATGTCTTCGAAGGCATCCTCGCGCAAGAGACGTTGCTGTAAATCGACCGACAAAAGCTGCTTCTTCTCCACGTTGCCGTAGCAGCCCATCCAGAGGAGGAAGCGCACTTCTGGCGAGAGCCCGAGGCCCTTCACGAACTGCTGCATGAGAAACTCGACGCTAGCATAACGATGCGAAACTGGCAGGCGTTGGATGAACGGTCGGAGCCAGTCACGCCAACCGATGGGCAAGAACGAAAGGTTCTGCACCACCTTATGAGCTTGGAAAGCCGGATAGCCGGCGAACAACTCATCCGCGCCATCTCCCCCAAGAACAACTTTAACATACTCTGCGGCTAATCGACTAAGCGCGTAAGTCGGAATGATCGAGGCGTCCGCCAGCGGCTCATGAAGTGAACGCATGATCTGCGGAAATAGCTCCGTTGCCTGGCTCAGAGTTAAGATCTCCTCGTGATGTTCGGTTCCGAAGAGCTCCGCGATGCGCCGCGCGTACGGAGACTCGTCATAACTCGGATAATCGAACCCGATCGAAAAACTGTGCAACCGGTTGCCGGATTGTTGCGCCGCCAGCGCCGTCACAGTGCTCGAATCGAGACCGCCGGAGAGAAGTAAGCCGACGGGCACATCGCTGCGCAGCCGCTTCGTTACCGAATCACGCAGGATGGCAAGCAGGTCCTCAGCCCACTCGTCGACGTTGCGGTCGCTCACCGGGTTGTCTTCGAGCGGGATGTCCCAATAGCGATTCTTGCGCAGCCCGTTCCGATTGAAGAACAGATAGCCGCCGGGCTCCAGCTTATGAATGTCTTCGAAAATCGTGTGCGGCGCCGGGATGTAGCCATAGGTGAAGTATTTGCTGACCGAGAGCGCGTTAAGACGGCGATCGACGCGAGGATGCGCGAGCAACGCTTTGAGTTCCGAGGCAAAGATCAGTTCGCGGCCGCGGACGCAGTAGTAGAGCGGTTTGATGCCGAGGCGATCGCGCGCCAGGAACAGCCGTTCCTCATCACGGTCCCAAATCGCGACCGCGAACATCCCATTGCAATGCTGCAGGGCGTCGACACCGTCGAGCACGAACTGATTCAGCAACACCTCGGTATCCGATTGCGTGTGGAAAACGCATCCGCGCCGTTCGAGTTCCGCGCGAAGTTCGAGGTAATTATAAACCTCGCCGTTATAGACGATGTGATAGCGCTCATCGTTGCTGCGCATCGGCTGCGCGCCGCCCGCGAGATCGATGATGCTTAGTCGCCGATGACCGAGCGCGATCCCGGGCGCGACGTGGAACCCTTCGCCGTCCGGCCCGCGCGGCGTTAGCGGAGAGGTCATACGCCGGATCAATTCCGCGACATCAGCGGATTGCTCGTGGAGCTGAGTGAACCCTGCAATTCCACACATGTTTTTACGAAGCCGGTTTCCGCTGTTGTGAGCTTTAGTCTCGCGAATGTAGTGTCGCAGTGGTAACTAGCAATCAGAGGTTCACGAGATCATCGAATGAGTACGGATGCGTCATGGGCAGAAAATTTTCTGCAGAGTCCGCGCACGCTTTTGGTGATGAGCGCGGTCATCTTCTGCTTCTTTGCCCTAACGAATCTGCCGTGGGAGCTAGACGATTACGACCAGGCGCAGCAAGCGTTTACTTCGTTCGAGATGGTCAAGGAAGGCCACTGGTTCTTTCAGCGGACCCCTCATGAAAGGATCGCGCAAAAACCGCCGCTCGTTGGTTGGACTTCGGCTGCGACCTTCGCGATCACGCGGTCGTGGAATATTGCGTGGCGGTTTCCTTCGTTCCTGACGGCGCTGGTACTGGCGACCATCTTGTTCCGCGCGGCGGTTGCCGCTTACGGAGCGGCCGCAGCCTTGATCGCCTTGGGGGCCTTTGGCCTGAATCTACTCAGCGTGCGCCTCGCGACTTTGGTGCGCACGGACATGCCGCTCGCGTTGGTGATCTTTCTGCTGGGACTCTTGATCTGGCAAAAAATTCGCGCAGGCGAGCCGTGGCAGCCGCGTGAGCAATGGCAAATGTTCGCCCTGCTGACCGCTTCCATGTTCATCAAAGGGCCGATCGCCTTCGCGTTTTTGCTTCCTGGCATCGTGCTGTTTCAATGGCTCGCCGGAAAACGAAGTAGGGCAAATGCATGGTGCGGCTGGTGGCCATGGACTGCGTCTCTCGCGTTGTTTTCAGTGTGGGCGATCTGCGGCATCAAGTTCGTCCCGGGCTTCTATGAGCAGGTCGTCCTGAAGGAATTTCTCGGCCGGTTCAGTGAAACTGTGCATCGCTCGCAACCGGTCCTTTTTTATCTCCCCCACCTCCTGCATAAATTCGCGCCCTGGAGCGTGTTGATGCTCGCACTCGGCGTTCTGTCCTTCCACCGAACGCGCTCGGGAATTCGCAATCTATTTCGCCAGACAACGCCCGATATCTTGTGGCTGGTTTGTTGGAGCTTGGGCGGTTTGGTCGTTATGTCGCTGGTTCCTTCGAAACGCGTGGACCGCATTTACCCGGTTGTGCCGCCGCTCTGCTTGCTGCTCGCCGCACAGATTGCCGGCGGCTCTCGAATAAGACAAACTGATCGGCGCGTCCTGCGATGGAGCGCTGCGGCACTGCTCTTCGCGATCATGTTTACCGGCGGCTATACCGCTGCAAAAATGCTGTCCGATTATCGTGACCACGCCGATCATCTTGAGGTTTTCAGCCGCGCGGTGAATGAACAGGTTGCCGCCCATCATTGGCGTTACGAAGTGATTTCCGGCCGCGGCGGAGGCTACGAAGGGATGCTGCTCTACTTGCAGAAACCGCATTTCCTCAAGCTGGATGAAGCGGTTCAGGAATGGAACGGCGGCGCGCTCGATGCCCTTGTCGTGCCCAAGGATAAAATCTCGGAATTGATGCCTGAGCTACAGAACGCGACGATTGCGCCATTCCAATCAGTTGATCGAAAGAGCGATCCACAAATCGGATATTTACTAGTCACGCGACGGAGCTGATTGAGATGAATTCTCCTGATCGGATTCTACCGCCCTTCGCTGTTGTACGGTTTTTCTCCAAGTTCAGGAGAATTTGCTGTTGCGATTCTGAAGAACGTAAACCCCGGTAAGTTGCTGGCATCCGGCCAGAAAATTTGGTTGCGGGGGCGAGATTTGAACTCGCGACCTTCAGGTTATGAGCCTGACGAGCTACCAGGCTGCTCCACCCCGCGTCCTAATTATGCCGATGTGATGCGCGGAATCAAATTCAAAAAGCGATTGCCGATCTGCGTGCGAGGTCGAAAGTCACACTTGCCGCAGGAGATGGGCTGCGCAAAATTCACGCCGCTCGATCGAGCGGCAAACAAAATCCAGCGTAGCTCAGTGGTAGAGCGGTCGGCTGTTAACCGATTGGTCGTAGGTTCGAATCCTACCGCTGGAGCCAAAACTTAAATTCTTCACGACGACGAGTTTCTCCGGTCGGCAGCGCCTTTCGGAGCCGAATGCCAGCGGAAATGCCGCCAGATCGAGTGATCATGCATACTCTGGCGCTGTTCCACGACTACTCCGTAACCGGAAGGATTTGGCGCATACATCGGCCCGTCTGACGACCTCGCCCGCAGGATTGAGCAGCACAATGTGGGTGTCTCACGGTGGACGCGCGGTAAGGGACCTTGGAAACTAGTTTGGGAAAGCGAACGAATGAGTTTTTCGGAGGCTCGCAAACTTGAGCTTCTGCTGTTTTGCTCTCACACTGTTGCCTTCAGCAGGAGTCGCGTCTCCTGTTTCTCGTGGCAGAAAAAACTCCGCATTCGATCGCGTCCCGGGAAAATTCTGGTCGGCACGGCCAGTTGGTCGGATCCCGGTTTTGTTGCACGCTGGTATCCCAAAGGAATGCGCGCGCATGAGCGGCTCGGTTGGTACGCGCAACATTTCGAAATGGTGGAAGTCAATTCGACGTTCTACTCAGCGCCTGATGTTCGCATGGTGGAGCGCTGGTGCGCGAGCACACCAGATGCCTTCACGTTTGATGTGAAATTGCATCAGCTTTTTTCGTTTCACTCGACGCCGCTGAAATTGTTGCCGCCGGATTTGCAGCGACGCGCGGTGACTGACGCGAAAGGAAAACTAAAAGTCGCGCCTATGCTTAAGGAGGCGTTGATGAAAGAATTTCTTCGATCGATGTCGATCTTGCGCGATGCGGGCAAATTGGGCGTGCTGCTTTTGCAACTTTCGCCGGCATTCTCTCCACGAAAACATGCACTCAGCGAACTTGAACCTTTGATCGATTTGCTGCGCGATTATCGACTCGCAATTGAATTTCGAAATCGTAACTGGGCCGTGGGCGAACAGCTAAGATCGACAATCGATTTTCTGAGGAAGCATCACGTGATTTTTGTGAATGTCGATGCTCCTGCAGCCGAGCATTTCACGATCATGCCCGCGGAGTTGGATGAAATCACGAACCCGCGCGCGGCTTATTTGCGTCTGCACGGACGCAATCCAGAAGCTTACCTCAAAGGCAAAACGGTGGCCGCGCGCTTCGATTACGATTATCCGGATCAGGAGATCGACGATGTTGCTGATCGAACGCGCAAGCTCGCTAAAGAAGCGAAGGAGGTACACGTCGTTTTTAACAATAACAATCTGGATTATGCACCGCGGGCGGCATCGCGCTTGCGCGCGGCCCTCGGCCAATACTTCGTCCCACCGCCGCAGACACCGGAGTTGTTTTAGATTACAATTCCTCCGTGCCGGAATTACCACCGAGGAGAGAGAAAAGTTACGGACCGCCATTACCCGGCCCGCTCGCACGGCTTAAGCGCTGGCTAACCGAGCATCACATGACCCTGATGGCGATTGCGGACACACCGCACTCAATTGCCCTCGGCTCCGCCATCGGGATTTTCTTTGGCTTCACACCACTTTGGAGCATGAAAACGTTGCTTTCCATCGCGGCGGCATGGGCGTGCCGATGTAATAAAATCGCGGCGGCGATCGCAGTAACCTTGCATGACGTCATTCTGCCGTTCATGCCGGCGATTTATTGGTGGGAATACAAAATTGGCTACCTCGCCCTGCATCATGCCCGACCACAGCGAATCCGGTTTGCGCATATCGCGATGCACAACTATCTGCACTGGAAAATTTTCGTTAGATTCATTTGGCCTACACTTATCGGGTCGTTGTTTTTAGCGGTGCCGTCGGCACTGATCATTTACTTTGTGATGCGAGTGCTGGTGAGCTATTCCCGGACGCCTGAGAAACCAAGCTGAGCGGCCCGAGGCGCCCAGGCGCCGTGTTTTTCTCTCCTGAACGGCACGAGAGTTGCATCACAAGGCAGAAATGATTCGTCTCTTGCCTCGTAAAATGGGGCAGGCGACCGCCAGCACTACCTAATTATGAAACCTTTGATCGTAACTGTTTTCAGCATCCTGCTTTGCTCGTGTGCGGACATGCATGTGACCAGGACTTATGTCGCGACGCCGGGCGGCCTGGCCTCGGGGCAAACCGACGCAAAAGATTTTGCCTCTAGGGGCGTGCATATGACCACAAACTGCGGCGTCGGCGCCAGCAACCCAATTGCTATCTACATCCGTCCTTTCTGTATCGACGCCGCCGTTTTCCAAGGCGACCAGGCAGCTTCAGACGGCGAAATGCCCATCCGAAAGGCGCTGACCCCGGTTGAATTCGCCGAAGACTTGAAGGAGGAGCTGGAAAGAATTGCTCCGGCACGAATTCTCAAAGATTACGAAAGGCCTAGAGTCGGCTGGCTGGTGGCCGGTCACTTCACTGTAGTGGATGGCGGGAGTCCGGAAGCCCGGGCAATTCCGTTGATCGGAAATTTTGGCGCTGGCCGGTCGTACCTGGCTTTGCACGTAAGAGTGACTGACGTTCGGAGAGGCGTGGTCATTTACGAATTCGACATGGCCGGCGGCAGCGGCGAGCAGGGCAAGTTCGGGACGCTCCGTGCCAGCGGTCTCGGCAAAGCGACGCATTTCGATCTGCGCAATGCGGCTGAGCGAATTTACCTGGTGCTCAGCACGAATCCGCATCATTACGCCGAGCGCTCCTCAATCGCCTTGGAATAGTCAGGGTTCATCTGTAGCCACTGCGCTTACGGGAATGAGACGCCAAAAGCGCACAGGATTGTGGCGACAGCTTCAAGAGTTGCCAACCCACTGCTGCCGACTAAGGTGCTGCCTTTGAGCGCCGCCGTGATTGCTTTCCGCCGAATTTTCATCGCCCTTGCCGCGCTCGTCATGCTTGCGAGCGGCATCCGTTTGGCCGCAGCTGCACAAGCGTTTATCCTTGTCGATTCGCAGACTGGTTACGTGCTGCAAGAACAGGACGCGCGGCAAAAACGCCAAGTAGGCAGCCTGACTAAGATTGCCACGGCGGTGGTGGTGCTCGATTGGGCGGAACACAAATCGGGCAATCTCAACCAAGTCGTCGTGATTCCGCCCGAGGCTTTCACCGGCACGGGCGAGAACAACATCGGATTTCAACCAGGCGACACAATTGCCCTTCGCGATCTGCTCTATGCCGCCCTCGTCCAATCCGACAACATCGCTGCCTATACCCTGGCATATCATGTTGGATCGACACTTGAATCACTCGTTCCGGCCACTTCCGACTCGAAAATCACACCCGTCATCGCCTTCGTCAGCCAGATGAATGCGTTGGCCAAGCAACTGAAGATGGAACGGACACGTTTCGTAAATCCGCATGGCATCGATGAAAACGTAAAACCAAGACCATTCTCAACCGCTGAGGACATGGCACGCCTGGCTCGCTACGCGATGAACAAGGCCGGTTTTCGTTTCTATGTTTCGCAGAAAGAGCGGCAAATCTCGTTTCAGCGCGGCACACGCACGCTGAGTTATCTCTTGCGAAACACAAACGAACTTCTGGGGACGCACGGTATCGACGGGGTGAAAACGGGCCGGACAGCTCGCGCGGGAGAATGCCTGATTCTTTCCGCCAACCGGGAATCCGAAGTGGTCAAGCAAGGCCAATACACCAGCGTGTTCCCACGTCACATTATTGCAGTTTTGCTCGGTAGCACGAATCGATTCGGCGAAGGCGCGGGGCTGATCGAACATGGTTGGCAGCTCTATGATCAATGGGCGGCCGCGGGGCGTCTGGTCGATCCCAATAAAGTGCTCTAATCGCCCTATAACGAAATGAAGCCACGCATCGGTGTCCTAACCAGCGGTGGCGATTGCCCGGGACTTAACGCCGTCCTGCGCGGAGTCGTGCTCGCCGCCGACAAACTTGGTTGGGAAGTCATCGGCTTTCGCGATGGATTTGAAGGGCTCCTTCCACCCGGAGATCACGTCGTCCTGGACCGAAAAAGCACGGATGGAATCATGACCCTGGGCGGCACCATCATCGGCACGACCAACCGCGGACACTTCGTTGCCAAGGTCGGAGCCGGCGACCGGGCGACCGTTCCCGCGGAAATAATCGCGCAGGCTCGCGAGATCTTGAACCAACTTAACATTAAATCGCTGATTATTGTCGGCGGCGACGGTTCCATGACTACAGCGCTTCAGTTACAGGAAGCCGGCATCAATTGCATCGGCGTCCCCAAAACGATCGATAATGATCTCGAAGCCACGGCCATGACGTTCGGATTCGATTCCGCCGTTGCGGCTGTCATGGACGCGCTCGATCGATTGCACACCACGGCCACAAGTCACAAACGTGTCATGGTCGTTGAAGTAATGGGACGCCATGCTGGCTGGATCGCGCTCCATGGCGGAATCGCTGGCGGCGCTGATATGATTTTAATTCCGGAGATCCCGTTTGATTACGATAAAATTGCAGCCACGATCAAGAAACGTGATGCGGCGGGAGATCTCGGCTCGCTCGTGGTCGTTGCTGAAGGCGCGAGGCCCAAAAACGGTCAACAAGTAATGCGTCCGAGTAAAGACGGTGAATTTCGTCTTGGCGGCGTCGGCGATATCGTAGCGCGCGAGATCGCCCAGCGCACTGGCAAAGAGACGCGCTCCTGTGTGCTCGGGCATTTGCAGCGCGGCGGCGCGCCCACCACACTCGATCGAATTCTCGGCACCCGCTTTGGCGTGAAGGCCGTGCAACTGGCCAACGAAGGACATTTTGGATCGATGGTCAGTTATCAGAACTATCAGGTGCGCCATGTCCCGATCGCTGATGCAGTCAATCGATTGCGGCTCGTTCCACCCAATGGCGAAATGGTACAGACCGCGCGTGACGTCGAAATTTCTTTCGGCGATTAATGCCGATCTTGATCTGTAGCGGCGGTCTATTTATCGCGCCGTAGCTTGGCGAAGGCGGATGACCGCCGAAGTTTTTGGTAGCGAAATGTTCGACGGTGAGACACCGTCGCAACAGTGAAGATTGTTCTCGCCTATTCCGGTGGGCTCGACACCTCAGTCATTCTTCGCTGGCTTCAGCAAAATTATCAGGCGCAGATCATCGCCTTTTGCGCTGACATCGGCCAGGAAGACGAACTCGACGGCTTGGAAGCAAAGGCGCTCCGCACTGGCGCGTCCAAGTGTTACATCGACAATCTGCAAGAGGAATTCGCACGCGATTTTATCTTTCCGATGTTCCAAGCGGGCGCGATTTACGAAGGTCAATATTTTCTCGGCACCAGCATCGCCCGCCCGCTCATCGCTAAACGCATGGTGGAGATCGCGCGGCTCGAAAAAGCGGATGCCATTGCGCATGGCGCGACAGGGAAGGGGAACGATCAGGTTCGCTTTGAACTTGCCGCCGCCGCGCTTGCACCTGAGTTGCGCGTGATCGCGCCCTGGCGCGAGGAGCGTTTTCGTAAACAATTTCCCGGACGCACCGAGATGATCGCGTTCGCGAAAGCGAACGACATTCCCGTCGCGGCGAGCGCGGAAAAACCGTACTCGATGGATCGCAATCTTCTCCACATCAGTTTTGAAAGCGGCGTGCTCGAAGATCCGTGGTTCGATTCCAGCGCAAAAGAAATGCGCGGCATGTACAAATTGAGCGTGGCGCCGGAAGATGCGCCTAACGAACCCGAGTACGTCGAGCTTGAGTTTGAGCAGGGAAATTGCGTCGCCGTAAACGGAAAGCCGCTGGCGCCGCTCGGCGTGATGAAAACGCTGAACAAGCTCGGTGGTAAGCATGGAATCGGTCGCGTCGATATCGTGGAGAATCGCTTTGTCGGAATGAAAGGTCGCGGCGTTTATGAGACGCCCGGCGGAGCCATTCTCCATTTCGCTCATCGCCAGATGGAAACGCTCACCATGGATCGCGAGGTTATGCATTTGCGCGACAGCTTGATTCCCAAGTACGGCGCGCTCATCTACAACGGCTTCTGGTTCTCGCCCGAGCGCGATGCGCTGCAAGCACTCGTCACCGAAACCCAGCGCGACGTCACCGGCGTGGTGCGGCTCAAACTTTACAAAGGCAACATCATCGTAGCCGGTCGCAAGAGTCCGAAAAGCCTCTACGATCCGAAGATCGCGACCATGGAAAGCGATGCGTCCACGTACGATCAAAGCGATGCCACCGGGTTTATTCGCTTGAATGCACTTCGCTTGGGGGTCCGCGCAGCGCAGAAATCAAAAGGTAGGGCTCAGGCAGGCTCTCGATCGAATCTTGCTCGACGTGCTAAGCAAAAAAGAAAACCAGGCGGAAAATAGCTGTAGCCGCTTCGCTGTGCGAAGCGCGGGGACACGTGCATTCT
>JBAQJG010000181.1:0-2072 GCA_049300145.1 Chthoniobacterales bacterium
GAATCCAATTTCTGCACGGGGACATTACCGATGCGACGACTGTCGAAGAGGCTTTCGAGGGCATCGATGCCTGTTTTCACTTGGCTGCAATTGCTTCTGTCGTGTGCTCCAACCGCGAGTGGTTGCGCACGCACGAAGTCAACCTCAGCGGCGCGCTCAACATTTTTAATCAGGCGCGGCGTTTGCGGCACCGCCGAGAAATCCCCATCGTCTACGCCTCGTCGGCCGCGATCTACGGAGATTGCGGCACCGTTCCGATCGGAGAAGACACTCCGGTTGCGCCGCTGAGTGCCTACGGCGCTGACAAGCGCGCGTGTGAACTGCATGCGCGCGTCGCCGGCGCGGTGCACGAGATCCCGACCGTCGGATTGCGTTTCTTCAACCTGTACGGCCCCCGGCAAGACGCTCAGTCACCGTATTCCGGTGTTATCGCGCTTTTTGGCGATCGACTCAGGCTTGGCGAACCAGTCGAAATCTTTGGCGACGGAGAGCAAATTCGCGACTTCACCTACGTCGGAGATGCCGTCGGCGCGCTCGACCGAGCCCTGACCGCAGCGAACACCAGCGCCCCGGTCTTCAACATCTGCACCGGCAATGGCACCAGCGTGCGGGCCCTCGCCGAAACCATGGCTGAGTTGTACCAAACCGATATCACCGCATACTACAGCCCGGCACGATCGGGTGAAGTCCGAATATCGGTCGGAGATCCGCGCCGTGCTGCCGAGCAGCTCGGCTTTAGGGCCGAGACGGCGCTGGCAGATGGTCTGGCAATCACCCTCGATTTGCCGCGCGCTCGCTTCGAACTGAAGCCGCGGGTGGTCGCCTGAACCGGCTGGTGTTCGACCGGCCGCGGAAGTTCGCGAAAGCATCGGCGATCAAGGCGACCCCGGCAGGATTCGAACCTGCGACCACTCGCTTAGAAGGCGAGTGCTCTATCCAGCTGAGCTACGGGGTCATAGCGTCCGTTTCGCTCCGGCAACGCGCGCGACAACGGGTCAGTTGCGAATGCGGTCGTAGCGGAAATTGTCCGCATAGCTCTTCGGCTTCTCGGTGCTGTCGTGCGGCGGGATCACCGTGTAGTCGAGACCGTTTTTGGCCGCGAAAGCGACCGCCTCCTCCATCGTCTCGAAATGCAACTGCACCTCGTTCAATGTGTCTTCGGCGCTGATCCATCCCATCAGCGCCTCGGCCTGGCGGCGGGTCGCCGGCTCGTAGGCGAGCACCCATTTTCGCGCCCGCGCTCCGGATTGCATTGCCGTTTTTGCCGGCTTGAAAATTCGTGCCCGCGCCATCGACCTGCTTCCCGATCCGTTCAAACCTTTCCCGAAGGGCGTCCCCGAAATGGTCGGGGCGAGAGGATTTGAACCTCCGACATCCTGCTCCCAAAGCAGGCGCTCTACCAGGCTGAGCCACGCCCCGCCACGAAGGCCCACGCCCTTCTAGTCGTTTTACGGTCATCGAGCAAGGTCGCCGGCTCGCGGGACAATGAATTCACCGGTTTTTAGGGCCGGACCATCAGGCCGCTTCGCGCGGGTGATCAGAATTTTGACGTCCATGCGGACGGTCGAAGGTTACGTCCGCCTCCTCCTTCATATCCATCAAGCGACGCAACATTTCACGGCCGCGCGACAAGCGCGAGCGGACCGTCCCGATCGGAATGTCGAGCACCGCGGCCACCTCCTCGTAGCGCATCCCTTCGAGACCCACGAGCAGGATGACTTGCCTCTGCTCTTCCGGCAGCAGCCTGATCGCCCGTTCGAGGTCGCGCAGCTGCAAAGAGGCGCCGGCTCTTGGCGCTACCGTCAGCACCGGGGCGACGTCCTCCACCGCTACGACCACGCCTTCGCGCACCGAACGGCGGATGTCGTTTACGTTTTGATTGTGCAATATCGTGAAGAGCCAGGCGCGCAAATCGGTCCCGGGCTCCCAGAGATGCTCTTTGGCGATGGCGCGGACGAGGCAGCTTTGCACGAGATCGTCGGCTCGCGCCGCGTCCCGACTGAGGGCCCGAGCATATCGCCGCAGCCGAGGAATTTCATTTTGCAGAAGCCGTGCAAAATCGCTCATCGACA
>JBAQJG010000182.1:0-6789 GCA_049300145.1 Chthoniobacterales bacterium
GTGGAAGATGAAGTCCGGTTGGCGCGACAGATCGCCTCCGCTCTGACAGAGGCTGGTCATGATCCAATCGCGGTTCACGATGGCGAAGCGACCTTGCACGTGGCGCTGGAGACTCCTTTCGATTTGATCGTGCTCGATCTCGGCCTGCCCCGGATAGATGGGTTTGAAGTGTTACGCCGGCTGCGCGCACAACATGTGACCAGCCGTGTTCTCATCCTCACCGCGCGTGGTCAAGTCGCGGATCGTGTGACTGGATTGCAACTCGGCGCGGACGATTATCTGCCAAAGCCATTTGCCATGCAGGAACTGGTCGCGCGCGTGCGCGCGCTCGGACGCCGTTATCCGGAGGAACCCGCGGTCCTCTTGCGCGTCGGTGATCTCACACTCGAGCTGGTAGACCACAGGGTCTGCCGCGGCGCGCGCCAAATCGAGTTGTCTGTGCGCGAGCTAATGCTGCTGAAGGTGCTGATGCGGGAGCCGGGGCGCGTCTTTACGCGCACTGAATTGTGCGAGCGCGTTTGGGAGCATGCGCACGAATACGACACGAAACTAGTTGAAGTCTTCATCGGACGTTTGCGAAAGAAAATTGGCGATCCTCCGCTGATCCGCACCGTGCGTCACGTTGGCTACGCGATTCGCGAACCATAATAAACTCCGCTCGTCCCTTCGAAAACTGGCAGATCGGAGACAGAACGTTTAGCCGCGCAGCAGGCTGCGCATCGATCACGCGCTTCGACGGTCCGTAAAGGTAACAATCGCGTTACTTTTCCGGTATTGCTTGCGGCAACAGATCGTTTCAGTTCTACGACTGAGATCTAAATACCTTCACGGTCAAG
The DNA here is from genome assembly GCA_049300145.1 of Chthoniobacterales bacterium. GTDB lineage: Bacteria > Verrucomicrobiota > Verrucomicrobiia > Chthoniobacterales > UBA10450 > AV133. Next base: position 837 of record JBAQJG010000182.1, read on the forward strand.
ACCGAAAGAAAAACCCAAAAATAAAAACCTCTCAGCTCAACGCTCTCTGCATAACTAAATAATTAATATGATGAAAGCCTCCTTACTTCGCATGGCCGCAGTGGTGGTGATTATGGCTCCGTTTCTCGCTTTCTGCCCGACCGTGACAAGCGCCGCCACGGTCACCGTAACAGTTGGCGACATGGGCCTCTTTGCTTTTTCTCCTAACCCGGTAACGATCCATCCGGGCGATACCGTGGAGTGGAGTTGGAGATCGAACGGCCACACCTCCACCTCGGGTACTCCAGGCTCACCGAACGGGCTCTGGGACTCTGGATTTCTTAATCCGGGACAGACTTTCTCACACACGTTCAACACCGCGGGGTCGTTTCCGTACTATTGCACCGCGCATGGGCAATGCTGCGGCATGGTAGGCACGGTCACGGTGTCGAATCCAACGCCAACACCAACACCAACACCAACACCAACACCAACACCAACACCAACACCAACACCAACACCAACACCCACTCCGACTGCAACTCCGGTCGTCACAACTAATCCGGCAACGTCCGTCGCAAGTTTCTCTGCTACACTCAATGGCTTACTCAATCCACATGGGTTGACCACGAGTGTTCGGTTCCAGTATGGCCCGACGGCCAGTTACGGGTTCACCACCCCCGTCCAGACTCAGACTGGGAATACGGCCCGCAATATCATTGCCAACATTATTGGCTTAAGTGCGAGCCACATTTATCATTTCCGAATCGTAGCCAGCAACAGCGGCGGCACCCACTTTGGCAGCGACAGGACCTTTACCACGCTTAGCGCAACCGGCGCTCCCGTCGTCAGGACCAACCCGGCGACCACTGTGGCTGGTTTTTCAGCCACGCTCAATGGCTCACTCGATCCGCATGGGTTAACCACGACTGTTCACTTCCAGTATGGCACAACCACCAGCTACGGGCTGACCGCTTCTGCCCCGAGTCAGACTGGGAGCACGTTCCGGAATATCAGTGCCAACATCAGCGGCTTAACTGCGAGCACCGTTTATCATTTCCGAATTGTAACCATGAACACCGCGGGCACCAGTCTCGGCAGCGACAGGACCTTTACCACGCTTAGCGCGACCGGGTCTCCAGTCGTGACAACTGATCCGGCAACGTTCATCGCGAGTTTTTCAGCCACGCTCAATGGCTTACTCGATCCGCATGGGTTGAGCACGAGTGTTCACTTCCAGTATGGCCCAACGACCAGCTACGGGCACACCACCGCTATGCAAAGTCAGACTGGAAACACGTTCCGGAATGTCAGTGCCAACATCAGCGGCTTAATTGCGAACACGATTTATCATTCCCGAATCGTGGCCACCAACGGCGCCGGCACCAGTTTGAGCAGCGACAGCACATTTACCACGCTTAGCGCGACCGGGCCTCCTGTCGTCACGACCAGCCCGGCGACCAATGTAGCTAGTTCTTCAGCGACGCTCGATGGCTCACTCGATCCGCATGGGTTGACCACGAGTGTCTCTTTCCAGTATGGCACGACGACCAACTACGGATCTACCACCCCTATGCAGAGTCAGACCGGGAGCACCTTCCGGAATGTCAGTGCCAACATCAGCGGCTTAAGTGCGCACACCATTTATCATTTCCGAATCACAGTCACCAACAGCGCCGGCAACAGGCTCGGCAGCGACAGGACCTTTACCACGCTTTAGTGCCTGGTGATGTGGCGGCATCAAAACAAAGTCATGCATCACCGCGCCGAAGCCCTCCGGCTAGCTACGTAGAAATTTCTAGAGATTGACTCCGACCCGTATCATACGTCAGAATTCCTTGCGTAATATGAATACCCAATTTCGTCCTCCCCTGAAGCTGGTGGGAATTCTGGCAGCCTTGGTTGGCCCAGCGCTCGCTGCTTTGAGCGACGAACAAGCGGGCTCAAAAGAGAAGTGGACCGCTCCTGCAGCAGAGGCGCGAAAGAAAAATCCCGTTGCTGTCAATGAATCTTCACTAGCGGCCGGACAAAAAATCTATCTGAAACGTTGCCTGGCATGTCACGGAAAGACAGGAAACGGCGATGGACCGGACGCGGTTGATCTGGGCATTCATCCAGCCAAACTTTCTGATCCCGGGGTGCGGGCAGAAACAGACGGCGAGCTCTTCTGGAAAATCACCGTTGGCAAGAAACCGATGCCGAATTATGGCACCCGGCTATCGCCCACCGACCGCTGGAACGTGATCAACTACCTTCGAACGCTCGCCAAAAGGTAACCAAAAATGAAGAAGATCCGGCGTTATTATTTGGCAGCGGTTATTCAAAGCGCCTTGCTCGCGGCTGCGTCTCCGGTCGCTCGCGGCGAGGACGCGACAACAGACGGATACGTCACCAGAAAAGAATACGAGGAGCTTAAAGCCCAGCTGCTGGCGATGAAAAAGGAGCTGGACGCTATTAAGAAAGAAAAAGGAGCGGTTCCAAAGCAAGAGAGCGCCGAAGGCCAAGCCGTCGCGGACATGCACAAGGAGGTTGCCCCGGAGGTCACACCGCCAGTCGTCGAACCGGAAGGACCGATGCTCGGGACGACCAAATTCTACATTGCCGGATGGGCTGAAGGCATGTTTGAGGCGCGTAACGGCAGCGTGTCCACCTTTTCAGCCTCCTTCAACCCGATCTTCCTCTGGGAATTGACCCCGAAACTTTTATTCGAGAGCCGGCTTGAGATCGAGCCGAGTGGCGCCGGCACCAATGTGAACCTTGTGTACGCCCAGCTCTCGTATCTTCTCAACGATTACATAACCCTGGGTGTCGGAGAATTCTTCAGTCCGAGTAATGTTTTCGTCGAACGGTTCGAGCCGCAATGGATCAACAAACTGCCCGATCGCCCGCTTGCTGTTTACCATGGCATTCTGCCAAATATATCGGTCGGAGCCGAAGTGCGCGGTGGATTTCCGATTGGTCCGACCCGCGCAAACTACGCCTTCTACATTTCCAACGGTCCTAGTCTCAATACCTCCGATCCTCGTACCGCGGGCACGCTAGATTTCAACAGCTACACCGATAACAACGACAACAAGGCGGTTGGCGGCAGAGTTGGTTTTCTACCCATCCCGGGAGTCGAAGTCGGTTATGGCTTTGAAACAGCGGAGCCGGGCTTCCAAGGAACCACCTTTGCTCACGTTCGCTCGTTAGTTCAATCCGTCGATCTGGATATTACTCGCGATTCCGACCTGCTGAAAGGACGCATCAATCTGTATGCGCAGTACGCCTGGAGTAAAGTCGATCACGCCGTCTACGACCCCGATGGCTCACTGGGATTCGGCCCGCTTGCGCTCACAAGCAAACGCGATGGCGGTTACGCGCTGGTCGCGTATCGCCCCACCAAAGTGGATGTAGATTTTGTCAGGAACCTCGAAATGATCTTCCGCTGGGATCATCTCAGTCGTGATCCGAGCGGGCTCGGCGATCCGGAGGAAGATCGCTGGACTCTTGGGCTCGATTATTGGCTTAGCCCGAGCACGGTAGTGAAAGCTGCGTATGAGTGGGACAATCCGCGGGGCGAGCGCAATAAAAACGCCCTACTTTTTCAAGCAGCCATGGGTTTCTGAGCGAAGGAACTGCATGATCGCAACGTCGAATTTCATCCGAGTCCATTTGATCGGGCTGGTGCTATTCGTGCTGGCGGGTCTCGCCTGGAACGCCTCTGCGGATTCGCGGGAAAAGGGCCAAAAACAAGACGCCTCGTCCTCAGATTCTTATATGGGACTAAGCGGTCAAGAGCTTTGGTCTAATAATTGCCTGCGCTGCCACAACATTCGACCGCCGACAATGTATAGTAATGCACAATGGGATGTGATCGTTCATCACATGCGTGTCCGTGCCAACATTACCGGCCAGGAACAGCGCGCCATCGTCGAGTTTCTAAAGTCTTCGAAGTGAAAGCGCCTAATTCGCGGCGAAGAAGGTTACGGTAGAAGACATCTACATCATCGCGTTATCGCGTCTCGATCATGATCGAGCATCTCAGCAAACCTGAGTACGTCCACGTCTTGCTGAATCCATTGCCGGTCTACGGACTGGCAGTGGGTGTGCTCGGCCTGATCATCGCGCTCCTGTCGAGAACCAGGGCAGCCCGCGTAACCGCGCTCGCACTGGTGATGGTGAGCGCTGCGTCAGCCTGGCCGGTTTATCACTATGGGGAGGCCGGGTACGATCGCGTGAAATCAATGGTTGATGAAGCCGGAGATAAATGGTTCGACGAGCACCTGCGTCGTGGCGAGCAGTTGATTTACGCCTTCTATGCGGTCGCCGCCTTATCGGCAGTAGCGATCGCTGCTGAATTCATTTCATTGAAATCGGCGGTGCCGTTGGCAATTGCGACATCAATTCTTGCAACCGCGAATCTTGGAGTAGGTGCCTACATCGCTTACGCGGGAGGACATATCCGGCATCGTGAGTTCCGCTTTGAACCCGCGCCTGAATCGCAAAGCAGGGATGCCGAGTAAGGGTCGAAGAGGCGATGTTTCTACGTCGCGCGATTGAATCCGTATGAAAATGGAACCGTGCGCCACGTAAGTTACATGATTCGCGAATCAAACGCCCCATCCGGCGAGCCGCAAAAGTAACAATCGTGTTACCTTTCAAATAAGGGGAGTTGCGTAGAACCCTTCGATTCTAGGGTATGAAAACAGATAATATACCCACAGCATTGTTCAATGCTTCGGCATCAAACGCTACAAACGGCACCATTTCGGCTCAAGAGATCGACCCTAGCCCACCGCGTCTTCCCCGGCGATCCTTTTTGCGTCGTCTGGGACTTGGTGCGGCTCTACTCGCGCCTGGCACTGGGTTGATTGGCTCGGCTTCAAAAGCGTTTGGCGATCACGAGCACGATCACGGTCACGGTAGGATCACAGAAGGTGATGCGGCCCTGCTCCGGTTCGCAGCAGCGGCGGAAATACTCGAGGCCGACTTTTGGATCCAATACAACGAACTCGGCGGTGTCCAAGACCCCGAAGTTCCAGGCGGAAGTGGCAACCCAGCCTACACCGCCGCCATCGCGGTGCTGGACGCAGACATGGCTCAGTACATCCACGACAACACTGATGATGAGATCACTCACCACCAGTTCCTCAATGCGTACCTGGTCTCGAAGGGAGCGGCTCCTGTGAATCTCGATCCATTTCGCACTCTGATGGGCAGCACCGCGACGGGAGTCAACCAAAACTTGATCGGGAGACGGCTCACTAACCTGACGCAGCTCACGGTGGACACTAGTTGGTGGACCCGCTACCGCGATGACAGCCATAACCCGGATCTTGATCCGAACCACACCTTTCCGCAGGCTGTCCCAACTTTAAATGTCAACCAGCACACGGCAATTCCCAGAACCGATGCTGACACAACTGATCCCAATTTCCTACAGGCGATCGCGAACACAGCAGGTTTCCACTTTCCAACCATTGAACAAGGTGGCACGAGCCTTTATCCCGCGCAGGCATTGAGGGCGACCCATGAGGAAGTCCTACGAATCCTGATCAGCATTGGTCCCACCGAGACCATGCATTTTCAAACATGGTCGGATAAGGCGGGCAATGCACCACCCTTGACTGCCGTTGATCCGGTGACAGGCGTATCGGTGACATTCCCGGATCTGAATTCTCCGCCATTTGGCGGCGAGCTCTTCCAAACGAACCTGATCATGCCAGAGCCGTGCCCGTTCCTTGATCGAAGCCTCCCGATTTGCTCGATCATCCGACCGACTAAAACGGAGGGCATTGCCATGGGTGTTGTTACGTTCCTAACGGACATGGGGCTTTTCATCGGCCAGTCGCCGGCGTTTTTTACCCTTCTGCACCAACTGGCACAAGCAGCCGACCACGCGAGGCACGGTCGTGGTTGAGCCATGTAACTGCAAGGTCGGCTAGACACCAAATAATGGCAAAGGTCGCGAACGGTCGCACTGAGTAGCGAC
>JBAQJG010000183.1:0-1615 GCA_049300145.1 Chthoniobacterales bacterium
AATCTTTCTCTGCAACAGGTCCTCGCCCCGCAACTCCAGCAAAGCTTGCTCATTCTTCAAGCGCCATTGCTCGAACTGCGCAATCTCGTTCAGCAGGAGATGGAAACCAATCCGGTGCTGGAGGAGCTGGCCGACCCGCCGAACCAGGATGCGCCGGCCGAATCGGAAGCCCCCGCCGACGATAATTTCAAAGAGGAATTCGATAAGCTCGCCAAGCTCGATGAGGAATGGCGCGATTACATGGCGCAGTCGAGCAGTTACACTGGCCGCTCGCAGGAGGCGGAAGAAAAGCGCCAGTTCTTTTTCGATTCAATTCCGACTCAGGAGACACTGCAGCAGCATTTGATGGGGCAGCTCACTCAAAACGCACTCGACGCGGATGACCGCAAAACGGCGGAGCTAATCATCGGCAATATCGACGATAACGGATTTCTCCAAACCACGCCGGAAGAAATGGCGCTCAATACCGGGATTCCGAAAGAAGATTTCGAGAATATGCTGACGCTGATTCAAAGCTTTCATCCGCCGGGGGTGGGCGCGCGCGACTTGCGCGAATGTCTGCTCATTCAGCTCAAGCGCGAAGGCAGACAAAACAGTCTTGAATACAAAATCGTGGCCGACCACATGCAGGACCTGGGCAAGCGCCGTTTTCCGGAAATTGCGCGCCGCATCGGAATTGGGGTCGAGCAGGTGCAGAAATGCGCCAACAATATCGCCCAGCTCGATCCGCGACCGGGCGCGATCTTCTCCGAGGCCCCGAAGAATTACGTGCTCCCCGACGTCACCGTTGAAAAAGTGAACGGGAATTACCAGGTCATCTTAAACGGTGAACAAATTCCGCACCTTCGCATCAGCAATACTTACAAGGACATCATGGCGCAGGACCGCAACGGAAGCGACGTGAAGGATTACATCCGCGACAAGATCCGCAGCGGGAAATTTTTGATCAAATCCATCCACCAACGCCAGCAGACGATTTCCAACATCGCGCACGAGATCGTTAAACGGCAGCGGGAATTTTTCGACAAAGGCTCCGCCTATTTGAAACCGATGACGATGGTCCAAATCGCGGACGCGGTCGGGGTGCACGAGACCACGGTCAGTCGCGCAATTTCCGGGAAATACATGTCCACGCCGCAGGGCGTCTTCGAGATGAAATACTTTTTCACGCCCGGCTATCAAACCGCCACTGGCGAATCGATGAGTAACACCAGCGTAAAAGAAGCGATTCTCGACCTAGTCAAAGACGAGGAAGGCAACGCGCCGTTAAGCGACAAGGAGATCGTGGAAATTTTGAGCAAACGCGGTATTCCAATCGCGCGCCGCACTGTGGCCAAGTACCGGACCGAGCTCAACATTCTGCCGAGCAACATGCGGCGGCGGTATTGAGCCTTCGGCTCGCGTGCTTGGTTAAACGTTACATCGAGAATCGATTCACGATTCACAAATGACGATTCACGATTAGGATCACAGCTTGTGAATCCGTTTCTTCGCGCCCGCGTTATCGCGGAGTGGCGCGGTTTGCCGGAAAAAGCCGTGGCGCACAATCGCTGGGCCGCGCCGGCGGATGTTTTGCCGAATCTCATGCGGCGTCTTGGTCTGAAAGAGCGGCTGC
>JBAQJG010000184.1:0-1798 GCA_049300145.1 Chthoniobacterales bacterium
ACTAAGCGGAAAGCTATGCCCCTGCAGCGAGGGTGTTGAGGTCGTGAGCACGACGCTCGTGTCTTGCGTAAAGAACGTCAGAGACACCGAGACCCAGCATTACGGCGCGGGAGAAATCATCGAATCCATGCGCACAGACAAACCGCTCAAGCTGCGACCGCTTACACTTGCCTCGACGATAGAAGGCATTCGAAAAACGTTTGCCGACACTCTCGCCCAAACTCGTGATCGAAAGGCGGGGAAAAACGCTGTCAACGAAGCAAAAAAGCAACTACCGGCCATATTGTTTTCTGGCAGTTTCAGTCAACGCAGGAGCAGTTGCTTGCTACAGCATTCGGGCTTCCTGTGCGCCGATCTGGACGATTTGGGCGAGCAACTCCCCGAAGTTTGGGAGAAGCTAAAAAGCAGCCCGCATTTGTGGGCAATGTTCAGATCACCGACTGGTGACGGTTTGAAATGTGTTTTTCGCGTGCGAGCAGATGCTGCTAAACACAAGCAAAGCTTTCGCGCCGTAGAGGAACATGTGCATGCGCTGGCGGGTACCCAAGTTGATCAGGCATGCTCCGATGTAGCGCGATTGTGCTTTTTCAGTTACGACCCCGAGACGTTTGTAAACGAAGCCGCCATCGAGTTGCAGCCGTTGGACATTGAAAAGCCTGCGTCTCCTACCGCCACGACATTATGCGCGCCGGAAATTAAAACACGCCGAGACATTGCTGAAGAGATGCTCGGCAAAATCGATTGGCAAACAGATACGCGAGGAAATTGCATCTGTCCCGGCGAGCACCTGCATCAAACCCCCACACAAGAGGGGCACTGTCAGGTGCTCGTTGATAGCGCACCGACGATTCACTGCTTTCACAGCCACTGCAAATCCATCCTCAAGGGAGTGAACCACGAACTTCGTTCGCGCATTGGAAAGGCGGAGCATGCCGCAAAACTACAGATGCAAAATGCAGCGAACAACCAGTCCAAAATCATGCACGCACATTACGATTCAGGAAAAAAGTGTTACTGGACGCAAAACTCGCGGGGCGGCTGGATTGAAATTAACGAACAGAGCCTTCGCCGCATTCTCAAAGACAGCGGCTTCAATGCCACACCGACCCAAGGGCAGTCGTTATCACAAGTAGATCAAAAGCTTATCGAAATACAGCTTCAACAGGACGTTGCTTATGCAGGTCCATTAGCAGGATACCAGAGGGGAGTCTTGGAGTGCTACGGCAACCGAATCTTAGTCACGACATCGCCGAAGCTGATTGAGCCAAAAGCTGGTGATTGGCCTGTATTGAATCAGTTCTTGCAGAACCTTCTTATTGACGGCGCTTACGACCAGCGGCCCTACGTATTCGCTTGGCTGAGACTTGCGTATGAGGCTTTGCGCGCCGGGCATCGCCGACCGGGGCCGGTGATGGGACTTGCTGGACCGCGCAACTCTGGCAAATCGCTACTTCAAAACCTTTTCACCGTAATTCTTGGTGGGCGTGTAGCAAAACCATACCGCTACATGTCGGGGCATACGGACTTTAACGGAGAACTTTTTAGCGCTGAACATTTGATGATTGAAGATGAGGCTCCGTCAACCGACCTGCGGTCTCGTCGTGCCCTTGGTGCGCATATCAAGGCATTCACCGTAAATGAAACGCAATCGTGCCATGTGAAAAATCGCCAAGCCCTTACTCTCAGTCCCTTCTGGCGAGTCAGCATCAGCGTGAACGACGAGCCCGAAAATCTGATGATACTGCCACCAATTAGTGATTCGGAATATGATTCGTTAGGCGACAAGATCATTCTGCTC
>JBAQJG010000185.1:0-8156 GCA_049300145.1 Chthoniobacterales bacterium
TTCCAGTTCTGCAATCCGGCTTTCGTTTTTCGAGAGTGCTAGTTGCAGTTCTTTCAAGTGCGTCTCGTGCATACCCCGCTCGGCGCGGAGTTTCGAGATCAAGTCGGTGAGCTTTGTCAGCTCAGCCTGTTTCGTTTGCACAAGCTGGCCCATCTTCTCAATCAGCCTGTCCGCTTCCTGTATTTCTTGCTGCTGCTGGCCGAGCTTTACCTCGGCCGCGGCGATATCCTTCCGGGCGCGCTCGATTAGTTCGGTTAATTCCTCGGCACGCTGCCGGTTCAACTCGATTCGACTGTGATGCGTCCCAATTTCGCTTTGCAGACGTTGCAACTCGGTGCGGCCATCGGCGATCTGTTTGTCGATTTCATCCAGCGCGTGGCGTTGCTCGGTGAGTTGGTTTTCGGCGGTGTCAATCTTCGTGCGGGTTGCCTCCTCCGACTCGCCGAGGCGCGCGATTTCGGCGCGGCAACTCGCGAGATCAATCTCAAGCGATTCGAGTTGCTTGCGTGAATGATGCGTATCGAGCGTTCGCAGATCGGCGAGCAACGCCTGATAACGTCGCGCCTTGCCGGCCTGGCGTTGCAGCGACCCGATTTGCCGCTTTACCTCTTTGATGATGTCACCGATGCGCAGAAGGTTTGCCTCGGTCGCTTCCAACTTGCGCAACGCCTCGCGCTTGTGCGTTTTGTATTTTGTGATGCCGGCCGCTTCTTCAAAAACCGCGCGCCGATCTTCCGGTCGCGAGCTCAGGACCATGTCGATTTTGCCTTGTTCCATCATAGAATAGGCGGCGCGGGCGATGCCGGTACCTGCGAAAAGATTCTGGATGTCGCGCAAACGGCAGGGCGTCTTGTTGAGCAGGTATTCAGAATTGCCGTCGCGATAAACACGGCGCGTTACGCGCACGTCATGCCAGTCGACGCCGAGCTCGGTTGTGCAATCGCTGAAGGTGAGTGAAACCTCGGCGAAACCAAGCGGCTTGCGCGTGTCGGCGCCGTTGAAAATGACGTCGGCCATTTCGTCGCCGCGGAGTGATTTGGCCGATTGTTCGCCGAGAGCCCAGCGCACAGAATCGAGCAGATTGGATTTTCCACAACCATTCGGCCCGACAATGGCAGTGACGCCTTGGTGGAAATTGAAAATCGTTTTATCGGCGAACGATTTGAAGCCAAAAAGCTCGAGTGATTGTAGATGCATGTCGATGCTGTCTTCTGGGGAATTGGCGCTAGATACAACGCTCCTGAGGCGGTGACAAGCGCTTTTCCTACAATTTGGAGGGGTTCGCCGGCCTGCCTTCCACAGGATGTTGGGGCAGGGCCAGCTCCGAGCTCGATACGTTTATCAAACGGATTTGGCTCTTGTCACCATAAGTTGTCGAACGAAGAAAAGTAAGGACGCAATACCGAGACAGGCGGTGGTGACAGCGAATTCCTTTGCAGTCGCGTGCGTGAGAATCCAGATAATCACACCAATCGCGAGAATCGGAATGAGATTCGCGCCGGGAAATGTAAACGGTGCGCCATCAGTGCGAACATCGCGCCTCGTCAACTCCAATGCGGCGAGACAACAAAGTAGATAAAGCAGCAAGGTAACAACATTGGCAAGAATTGCCAGTTTCTGAAACGTTGAGCTGAACGAAAGCACGAACGCGATCACGGCATAAGTGATGATGGCAACATCAGGAGTGTGAAAACGCGGATGAATGTGCGCGAACCACGTGGGCAGGAAGCGATCGCGACCGAATGCGAAAATAATTCGCGGCGATCCGAGAATGTCGCTTGTGACAAAGCCAAGCGCCGAAACGGTGGCGCCGGCCAGCAGCAGCGTTCGACCAGCCACTCCCAAAAATCGGACTGCGGCTTCGGCCAACGGCGCATCCGGGTGTTTTGCCAACTCGCTACCGAGTACCCCCTGCGCGACGAGTTGTATCATGACGTAAAGTAAAGTTGTAATCGCGAGCGCGGTAAAAATCGCGCGCGGAACGGTGCGCGCTGGCGCTTTGATTTCGCCGCTGGGTACCAGTGCGGTCTCGATTCCCATAAAGGCGAAAATGAGAAGCAGGACGCTTTCACCAAGCGGCTTGCTTCCTGGCCAACCGGCCGAAGCGATCGATTCCGGGCGAATAAAAAAAATACCGACGAGAACGAAAACAATCAGGGGCAGAAGCTTGATCAGCGTGACCGCTCCGACTACTCGCACGCCGGTGCGCACGCCGCGAATGTTGATCGCGGCTAGAAAACCGAAGACAGACAAAATGATGGCGAAGCGCGCCACTTTTGTCGCGAGTGGAGGTGCTAAAACGCCTACAGAAGTGGCAAGGACGTTGACGACGCCGGAAACGCTCAGCACTGCCAGGAGAAAATAAAGAATGCCAGCCAGAAATCCGACGTAGCGGCCGAAGGCGACTTCAACATAAGCGTAAAGACCGCCCGTGAGGGAAACGCGGCTCCCGGCCATTGCGAAAGACGTTACGAACAAGCCCATCGCAATCGCGCAGACGACGTAGGCAAGAGGGGACGCTGCGCCGAGGCCGTTTGCGACCAGTGCGGGCAAAACGAAAATACCTGCGCCGATCGTGGTGTTGACGATGTTTGCAGTTAGAGCTGGAACGCCGAGCGCACGAATCAGACCGTGTTCCTTCGGCAGTGACGATTCGGGAGACATTCGGAAACCTTGCCGGCTTCTCTTAAAGCATACAATTCTCGGTCTTGCTAGCTGTAGAGGCAGGCGCGTCGCCTGCTGCGACAACGATTGCAGCCAAAACGGCTGCCGCTACAGCAACGCGGAGATGGTCAAGCGACTAAGTGGTAGGCAAACCGAATGAAGTTGGTTTAAGGTTTCGAACTATGCGCGCCAGTCATCTTGAAGATTTCTATTCGTTTCTGCGATTTCCTAGCGTTTCCACGGACGAAAATTATTCGGACAAGCTCACCGAATGCGCGCATTGGCTGGTTGAGAAACTGAACAGCATCGGACTGAAGGCGGAACTGGTTCCTACTCCGGGTCATCCGGTCGTTTGGGCGCGCAATCAACATCGAGAAGGGCGCCGCACGGTTTTGATTTACGGCCATTACGACGTGCAGCCGCCCGATCCGCTCGAGCTTTGGGACTCACCACCCTTCGAACCTGTCTTGAAGAACGGCTATGTTTTTGCCCGCGGCGCAACCGACAATAAAGGGCAAATTTTGTCGCACATTCTCGGTGTGCAGGAAACGATCGAGCAACGGAGGGAGTTGCCGGTGAACCTGCATTTCATCATCGAGGGCGAAGAGGAGATAGGCAGCGGCAGTCTGGGAAACTTTCTTCACCAAAATCGCGAGGCGTTGAAATGCGACACCGTGGTTGTCTCGGATACTGGGATGATCGCGCCGCGCACGCCAACATTGAGTTACGGATTGCGCGGAGTCGCGGCGCTGGAATTAAAAGTGACCGGCCCGAAGATGGATTTACATTCCGGAATTTACGGAGGCGCGGTGGCCAATCCGGCCACGGCGCTGGCGCAGTTGCTCGCCACGCTGCATGATCGCGAAGGACGGGTCGCGGTCGCCGGCTTTTATGATCGGGTTGCGCCGCTGGAAGATTGGGAACGCAAAGCATGGCAAAAACTGCCAATTTCGCCGGATAAGGAACTGTTGAAGGAAACTGGTGCGCCGGCACTTTTCGGCGAAGCTGGTTTTAGCACTTTGGAGCGGATTTGGGCGCGGCCGACCGCGGAGATCAATGGCATTGGCGGCGGTTATCAAGGGCGGGGAACGAAGACTGTTCTTCCCAGTTATGCGATGGCTAAATTGACCTTTCGTCTTGTCCCGGATCAAAAGGCGGACGAGATCATCGCGCAGGTGGAAAAACATCTGAAAAAGAATTTACCGGCCGGTGTCACACTTGAGAAGACTGCCGGTCACCACGGCCCATGGTATCTGACCGATCCGCATAATCGTTTCGGCCAGGCCGCCCAGCGTGCGTTACAAAAAGCTTTCAACGCGGAGGTCGCGCTCATTCGAGAAGGTGGCAGCATCCCGATCGTTTCCGATTTTCGCAATATCCTCGGCGTGGAAACCCTCTTGCTCGGACTCGCCTTGCCAGGCTGCCGGGCCCATTCGCCGAATGAAAATTTCCCGCTGGAGAATCTCGACGCTGGTATCCGAATGAATAAAGCTGTCCTGGAAGAAGTGGCGGCCTGACCTCAAAGAAACATCGCGTGAAAATAAAGCTGGGCTCTTTGATTGTAATTGCGATGACGGTAGCGATGGCTATCACGAGTCAGGCGCGCGGAACCAGCGACGATGAGGAATCGCTTGGAGAAAAGATCAAGCATTTCTTCGCGAGACCAACCCCGACACCCAAGCCGCGAGAGAAATCTACAACGGCACAAGAGAAAGAAACAGCGCCGACACCTTCGCCTACGCCCAAAGCGTCGCGGTCGCCTTCGCCCAAGGCAAAGGCTCATCCGGCGCCTACCACCACGGTTTCTTCCTCGCCGAGTGCGACGGCATCTCCCGAAGCGAGCGCCACACCGTCTGTCGAGCCAAGCCCACTGACTACGCCTTCGCCCACACCCTCATCGACGCCCGATACTTTGACCTCCACGTTGCCAAACCCCAAAGGTGTTCGGCCGATTAGTCCCACGCCCCACGCCAAACCCTCGCCAGTTGCCAAGTCAACATCCGCGCAGAGAGCGACCATCTCGCCCGCAGAAATCTCCGGTTACGAGAATTACTCGCCGGAAGTCCGCAAGATCATCGATCTGGCACTCAGCCTAACGACTATGAATCTGAGCTACAAATATGGCTCGGCTGACCCGGCAAATGGCGGGATGGATTGCTCGGGCTTTATTTATTATGCGCTTTCGAGGTGCGGCATCCAGGAAGTGCCGCGTGACGCGCGGGAACAATATATTTGGGTGCGGAAAGCCGGAAACTTCCAGGCCGTGCTCGCTCACCGCGACGACACCTTCGAACTGGACGCGCTCAGGCCCGGCGATCTTCTATTCTGGGGCAGCACTTACAGCGTCAATCGCGATCCGGCCATCACATACACCATGATTTACCTCGGCCGCGAGAAAGAAACCAACCGGCGAATCATGGTCGGCGCGAGCGATGGTCGCACTTACAAAGGTCAATCACGTTTCGGGGTGAGCGTTTTCGATTTTAAAGTCGCGCCACCGAAGGCGACCGAGGACGATCGGCCTGGCCCGGTGTTTGTCGGTTATGCGCGAATTCCGGGTTTGCCCGGCGGCTGACCGCTGTCACTGAGTTTCGTCCGCCGATTCGGATTCATCGCGCCCTGTAGCAGCAGGCGATGTCGCCGCGGCCTCAGTGGGATTTAGTGGAAGCGGGCGGGAATGCGCGGTCCACTTATATTTTGCGATTGTCCCCACCAGTAACGCGAGGACAATCGCGATCACGACGCGTTGCTCGCGTTTCGTCAAAACAAAAATTCCCAAGGCAGATTTCATCGGGACACGTACTGAATCGGGTCCGGGAGGCCTGCGTCGCGGAAACCTTTCACGCGCAACTGGCAGGAATCGCATAAGCCGCAAGCGAGACCTTCCGGCGATGGATCGTAACAACTGTGCGTGAGCGCAAGATCGACATTGAGCTCTCGCGCCTTGCGAATGATGGCGGCTTTTGAAAGCGTGAGCAGGGGGGCGTGAATGCGAAAGCGCGCGCCTTCGACGCCGGCTTTGGTCCCAGTGTTGGCCAAAGTTTCAAATAGCGCGATAAACTCCGGACGGCAGTCTGGATACCCGCTGTAGTCGATCGCGTTCGCGCCGAGAAAAATGTGGCCGGCCCCCAGGACTTCGGCCCAGGCAAGCGCAAAGGAAAGAAAAATGGTGTTGCGCGCCGGTACGTAGGTGTTTGGAATTCCATGCCCGATTTCTTTTTCCGATCGCTTCTTCGGGATCTCGACCTCGGCCGTGAGCGCCGATCCGCCGAAACTGCGCAGGTCGATCTTGGCGACGCGATGCTCCTTCGCGCCTAACGACTTCGCGACTCGACAGGCCGCTTCCAGTTCCAGATTGTGACGCTGGCCGTAATCGAAAGAGAGCGCATAGGTTTCGAAACCCCCTGCGATCGCGATCGCCAACGTTGTGCTCGAATCAACTCCGCCGCTTAATAGAACGACCGCGTGCTTCATCGCTTCATCTATTCCCGACTCGGTGGGCAACGCTCGGCGGAGTCGTTGAATTTTCTCTTGGCCGACTTTATCGGCCATCGCGGCCAGCTTTCAAACTTTTATCCGGATATTCGGTCCGCACCGTGAGTGCGATGCCACCGCGGGCGGAAAACTGCGCTGTCACAATTGCCTCGCGCGGTGCGCACGCCTGCACGAAGTCGTCCAAAATCCGGTTCGTGATTGCTTCGTTGAAGGAGCGTTCGTTTCGATACGATGCGAGGTAAAACTTGAGCGACTTGCTTTCGACGCAGTGACGCTCCGGTACATAGTCGATATCGATCCTCGCGAAATCGGCCTGGCCGGTCACCGGGCAAAGCGATGTGAAATCATCGGTCTCAAAATGAATCCGATAATTTCGCCGCGCCGGGTTCGGGAAAGTTTCCAGCTGCGCTTTGGCGGGCGATACTGGAATCTTTGCTTCGCTGCGGCCCAGCAGCGTCAAGCGTCTCGACGTTTTCGCTTTCGCCACGAACCCAATTAAACCCCATTGGTTGTTCCTTCAAGATCGTGCTCGTGCTCATGCTCGATTCTCATTTCTGAGCACGACCAAGAGCAAGAGCACGAAGAGAGACGCCAGCATCAATCCGGGTGACGCAGCATCGGGTCGGCGAGTGCGCGCTCCCGATCGCCGGGTTTGTTGTAATTCCAGTAATCAATTTTCAAACTGCGCTTCAATTTTAGGTGGCTACGGTCCGCGGCGTTCCATTCGCGCAGCAAGAAAGGAAATTCACGATCGAGAACGAAATGATCTTTGCCGCCGGCGTGCTGAAGATCGACCTCAATCGTTTTTTCCCTGGAAGCGAACGAAATTTTCGCCGGCTTAAATATTATCGCCTCCTTCTTCGAATTAATCGTGGTGGGCGCGAGTTGAATTTCGAACTCGGCGGTCGGTTTTGAAAAATCAATCGTTCGCACCCGCAGAGGCAGCTCATCGTAAAAATAACCGCTCGCAGGCGGCACGACGTTCTCGCTGCCATCGGCCATGCCGTCCCAATAAGTGTGCCAGTTGAACGCGAGCTGTTCTCCGAACCGGCGCATCTCCTTAAATGTATTGCCGGAGCTGTCGTTGCTCGTGAGCGACCATTTCAGTAGCAATCCATTGTCGATCTTCCAAAAGCTCGAGTGCATCTGCTGGTAAGTGTAGATGCCGGTCGGCACATGCAGAATTTGATTGAGCTTCACAACCGGAATCACACCCGGCTGCTTCCAGTCGTCCACTTTTGTCCGTTGTTTTGGATCGAACGGCTCGCGTACGAGAATGTGCAGCACTTCGCACGGACGCAGCTGCCCTTCGCGCACGATTTGGGCGTCGTAAAGGTTGAACTCCGCTTTGCCGTCGCCCCAGTAACTGTCGTTTTGCAAAAATGCCGGCGTAAATTGCGCGGATAGATTGGTGACGGAGCCAAACAGAATCACCGCCAGAGCAATGACCTTAAACATTCGATGTTGGATGCCTGCCGCGCTGTAGGTCGCCGCGGCGACCGAAGGCAGGTTGGCTCCGTTCGGCTTGCGCTCAGCGCAGCCCGTTGGACGTTGAGCGCTGAAAATCGACAATTGAAAGACTTCTTCCAAGATCAAACGTCAAACTCGCCACCGGACGAGTCCGTCCGACTGGCGGACCTCAAATATCAAACATCTGGCAAAGCCGGCGTGATCGACGTGCTCGCCCACGACACGAGAACGGATGAAGTGCTCCTGGTGATGAACGAGCCGGGCGCGTGGGATGGGTCTGATGAGCGGCTGCACGAGTTACAGGAGCGATTTAACGCCTACGCGTCGTTTCTTCTCGATGGTGAACTGGCGAAGTCGCATCCCGAACTGGCAAAGAAACACGCGCGCATTGAACTCCGTTGCGATCACATACCCGACGCGGGAGCTCTCGAATTGCTCGGAATGATTCACGATCAGCTCGCCTTTCAGGAAATTAAATTGGAAGTCGTCGTGCGGAATGTCGAATCACGAATGCCGAAGCACGAAGG
>JBAQJG010000186.1:0-2103 GCA_049300145.1 Chthoniobacterales bacterium
ATGTAGGAGGCCGCATTCCAGCCCGAGTAGGAATACATCACATAAACGAGCGCGACCGCGAACGGCGCGCCGAAGATCGACATCGCATCGCCGCGCGCTGGCAGAAACGCGATCGGTTGCTTGGGGACGACAAAAAGCCCAGCACCGATGAGAATAGCGATCAAAAGCAATTTCACCAGCGTGAAAAGGTTTTGAAAGACGCTGCCGAACTTCAAGCCGCTGAGATGAACGAGCGCGATCAACCAGACAACGGCGAAGGAGAGCAGCACCGGCGAGCCGAAGTTGAAAACACCTTGAAAATATTTTCCGAACGCCATGGCCGCCAGCGCGATCGGAGCGGCGAAACCGACGGTAGCGGAAACAAAGCCGGCCATAAAGCCGACCGCCGGGTGATAAATCTTCGAGAGAAAGTGATATTCGCCGCCGGAGCGCGGGAGTGCGGCGCTCAGCTCGCCGTAGGAAAGCGCGCCGCACAGCGCCACGATCCCACCGACCACCCAGAGCATCAGCAGCGGGAAACCGGAATGAATATCCGCTAATTGGAAACCCAGGCTGGTGAAGATGCCGGTGCCGATGATGTTCGCGATCACGATGGCGCACGCGGTCAAGAGGCCGATCGTGCGGCGAGGCTTCACCGAGGCGCCCGGTCCGGAATCGAGCGCCGGTTTTGAATTAACATGTGGCGTGACGGGCATCATAGCTAATCGACTTGCGCCTGCGCTGTTTTATTCGCACGGCAGATTGTCCTTCGTTTGAAATAAGGCCTCACTCACGTGTTCAATTTTGTTGAGTTGTCAGAACCGCTGCTCAGCTTCACTTTGGAACGCCATGAATCCACATCCCAAGCTCTCCATGAAATCGGCAACGCAACTCGCAGTCTTTCTTGCGAATCGGCCCGGCGCGCTCGCCCGCGTGTGTGACGCGCTCGCGAAGGTCGAAATTAACATCCATGCGCTTACCACTTCCGACACGGTCGATCATTCGGTTGTGCGCATGATAGTGAGCGATCCGACTAGAGCGCTCATGCTATTGGGGGAAGCTGGCGTGCTCGCGCTCGAGTCCGACGTACTCATGATCGAAACCGAGAACGAACCGGGAGTGCTCGCGAAGATCGCGGAGCGACTTTCACGCGCCGAGGTCAATATCGAGTATGCTTATCTCGCGGCCAGTCCCCAAGCCGCGACCGGCCTCATCATCTTGCGGCCGAGCGATGTCGAGAAAGCGCAACGCGCGTTGCACGATTTGTAAAATCTTTCATCCAGGTAGAGGCGATTGACCCAATCGCCTTGGCGCGCTTGTAAAATGGCAGTGTAACTTTTTCGATCATCGGCTTCGTCACGATGAGAGCTTGGCCGAGAAATTTGCGTACATCCGGCAGAATCCCGTGCGCGCCGGATTGGTTAGGAATGAAAACCGTTGGCCATACATTCTCATCGGCGACAGGTAGGGGCGAGTGAGCTGAATCGCCCTTGCGGGCGGACGTGAAAAGCAATCGCTACGCTTCTGCCACGCGCAGCGCCAAGGCGGTTCCGTGAACCGCCCCTACCTCACGTTTTCGAAAACGGACCGCCAGCTGAACGAGCAGTTTTTGCTGCAGCAAGAATGGCAACCGCCGCGTTGCTGCTTCGAACATGTCGATCCAACGCCGCGGCAAGATGCGGAGCAAGGCTTCGGTTTTCATGTGACCGGCTGTGAGCGGATTCGTGAAGAGCCGGACAAGATCGACATCCAGACTTGCGCGATTAGCCAGCACGCGAATTTCATCCGGATGCAGCAGAAAAATGTGGCCTCCCGCATCCGGCCTAAACTGAACTGCTTCGTAAACCCTCGGATTGGCGCAGTCGGAAAACTTGGGCAGTGAATTTCGGAAATACGCGCCGTTTGGCGTGGTCAACACGATGGAGCCGCGCGGTTTTACCAAGGCCGCTGTCTTCGCGAGAAATTCATCGGGATGTGCGATGTGCTCGATCACCTCGGTAATTAAAACTGCGTCGAACAAGAACGGAAAACGCAGATCGAAAACGTTGCCTGGAACGAATTGGAGCTGACCGCGCTCGTATTTTAGCCGGACGTAATCGACGAGCTCTTCACGTAGATCGTTCC